>JAFAUE010000294.1 GCA_019243475.1 Acidobacteriota bacterium
GGGCCCGGACATCGCCTACGTGAGGTGTTTGCGGAAGGTGGAGGAATTCCCGGCTTGCTCGCCGTCCACCAGGACGCGAGCGGCAGCGCGCGAGCCTTAGCTCTCTCTTACGCAAAAGGTATCGGATGCACACGCGCTGGCGTAATAGAAACCAGCTTCGGAGAAGAGACTGAGACCGATCTGTTCGGCGAGCAGGCTGTTTTGTGCGGCGGGGTGAGCGCGCTGGTCAAAGCCGGTTTCGAGACGCTGGTCGAAGCTGGATATCAGCCGGAGATCGCATACTTCGAATGCCTGCATGAGTTGAAACTTATTGTCGATCTGATGTACCGGGGCGGGCTCAACTTCATGCGCTATTCGGTCAGCGACACCGCTGAGTACGGCGACTACACCGGAGGCCCGAAGGTCGTCACCAAAGAGACATACGCGACGTTGCGCAAGATGCTGGCAGAAATTCGCAACGGCGATTTTGCCCGCCAGTGGATCGACGAAAACGAGAAAGGCCGGCCATGGTTCAACCAGGCGCGCGGCCGCGAGCGCGATCACTTAATTGAAAGAGTGGGAGCTGAGCTGCGCTCGATGATGTCGTTCGTCAATCCGGTGGTTGCGCCGGATCAGTCAGCAGGCAAGGCAACAGTTGAAATCAATGAAGAACAGAAGGCAATCGCAGGCGTGTAGCCGGAAGTACCATGCTACGGATGGCTGCACAAACCCAGGGGAGGTACAAAAATGGCTATCTATGACTTAAATAAAATGCACCCGGACTATCTCACTCCAGAATACCGGCGCAAAGTAGCGACCGGCGACACCCTTACCCTCGCGAAGCTCGAGGCCAAGCAGGGGTCGGTGACCAAGCCTCATCGGCACGATCATGAGGAGGTCATTCTGCTGCTCAAAGGCTCCTGGCGATTCCAGCTTCCTACTGGCGTTGTGACGCTGCTTCCGAACCAGGTATTGACGATCCCGCGCGGTATTGAGCATTCGTCGGAGGTGCTGGAGGACGTGGTCGCAATAGACGTCTGCAGTCCGCAGCGCAAAGACTGGCTGAGCGGCGAAGACCGCAGACTTCACAGCGAGCCGGACGAGAGTCTCTGGGCGGTGTAGCGCGGATTGAACGAAACAGTCCTTTTGCTCGATACTGCTGAGGATGGGCCGCGTCGCTGCTCATCATTGGAAAAACTGAATGAGCAGCATCGACACAGCCCTGGAAGCTAACAAACTCTTCGCTCTCGACTACGACCCGAGCCTTATATCTCCCCGCCCGCGCCTCCATTTGGCCGTGCTCACTTGCATGGACACGCGGCTCTCACGCCGCGCGCTGGGCCTTGGACCGGGAGATGCTCACCTGATTCGCAACGCGGGCGGCATCGTCACCGACGACGCTATTCGATCCCTGCTGGTTTCCCATTACCTGCTCGGCACGCAGGAGTTCATGATCATCAATCACACCGATTGCGGTCTGATGAAGGCGACCGAGGAAGAGCTGCATCGCACGATCGAACAACGAGCCGGCATTCCAGCAAATTCGCCGGTGCGCTTCCACGCCTTTTCCGACGTCGAGAAAAACGTCCGGGAGCAACTGCGGAAGCTGGCTGAGCACAGTTGGGTGCGAACCGAGACGATCACAATCCGCGGCTTCGTCTTCGAGGTTCAGACTGGGAATTTGCGGGAGGTAAGTTAGGCGGCTCGGGAACATGCCCGCCGGCATCGCGGCATTGCCTCGCTAGAGCCTGTATTTCTTCGCCAAGTGTCGGAAGGAGCGATACGACAGCTTGAGCATCTCCGCCGCGCGGGTCTGCACTCCGCCAGATTGTTGCAGCGCGGATTGCAGCATCGAGCGTTCAAGGTCGGCGACATAAGCCTCCATGTCGATGCCATCCGAGGGAACACTGGTCGAGCCGTTGCTGCCACCCATTGCCGCTGCCGCGGCTTTGGCTTTGGAACGTTCCTCCGGGGCCAGAACGTGAAGGACGTCGGTGCCCTCCATCGCTACCCCACGCTCAATAGTGTTCTCCAGTTGGCGGACGTTTCCCGGCCAGTCATACGCAAGCAGCGACTGAATCGAATCGTCGGTAATGCGCACGATGTTTTTGCCCGCCGCGGGCGCGTACCGTTTCAGGAAATGATTGGCCAGCAGAGGAATATCTTCCTGACGATTGCGCAACGGCGGCACTTCAATCGGAATCACGCTGATGCGGTAGTAAAGATCTTCGCGGAATGTCTTTGCCTCGACCATCTCGTGGAGGTCGCGATTGGTGGCTGCGATTACCCGCACGTCCACCGCGATTTCCGATGTTCCGCCGACCGGACGTATTGTGCGCTCCTGGAGCACGCGCAGGAGCTTTACCTGCATGGCGACGCTCATTTCGCCAATTTCATCCAGGAAGATCGTTCCCGCGTTGGCTACTTCAAATAAGCCGCGCTTATTTTGGTTCGCTCCGGTGAAAGCGCCCTTTACGTAGCCGAACAACTCGGATTCCAGCAGCGTTTCAGGGAAGGCGCCGCAGTTTACCGAGACGAACGGCTCACCTCCACGCTGAGAACAGCTGTGAACGGCCCGAGCTACGAGTTCTTTTCCCGTACCGCTCTCGCCGTGAATCAAAATCGTGCTGCCCGTCGAGGCAACGGTGCGGATGGTCTGTTTCAGTTGATCGATCGCGCCACTGCAGCCGATGAAGTTGTCGAGTGAATTGCGGCTGGCTGCATCGCGCCGGTATGCCTGGTTTTGCCGGCGGAGCTCGATGACCTCTGCTGCACGTCCGATAGAAACCCGTACTTCATCGACAAGCGCATTAGGAGTCTTTTGGATGTAGTCGAAGGCGCCGGACTTGAGCGCCTGAACGGCGGAATCAAAATCGCCCGCTGCGGTAATCAGCACCACTGCCGAGTCGGGCGAGACCTTATGAGCATGCTTCAAGACCTCGATGCCGTCGATGTTCGGCATCTTGATGTCCGTCACGATCACGTCGTAGCGGGCGGAATCGATCTTGCGAATCGCCAGCTCGCCGGAATTGACGGTCTCGACCTTGTGTCCCTCTTTACGCAGTGCGATATCGAGCAACTCGCGAATGGAGCGCTCGTCGTCGCACACTAAAACATTAGCCATGAATTCTCTCCGATGCAGCTGCCGCCGCTCGAACTCTCTTTTCCGCGACTGATAACGCGCGCGGCGCTGCCTGACTTTGCGGCAGCTCAATCACGAACTCTGCTCCTTCTGTGGGAACCGAGACGGCGTACACCTTTCCTTTATGCGCCTGCACGATTTGATAAACCAATGCCAGTCCCAAGCCGGTACCTCCTTCGAAGCTGGACTGGAAAGGTTCGAATATTTTCTCGACTTGCTCCGGGCGCAACCCGACGCCGGTGTCTTTAAACGACAGCATCCAGTTCCCGCCATGCTCGCGCAGCGTGATCTTCAATGCTCCGCCTTCAGGCATGGCGCGAAAGGCGTTGTCGCAGAGGTTCCAGAAAACCTGCTTTAGACGATCGGTGTCCACCGCGGCTAAAGCCTCGCGCGCCTGGAAATTCCGCACAATTCGGTGTTCAATTCCACTGCGGCCGGGGCGGTTCTCGATTAAGCGGAGTGTCTCATCGAGCAGCAGCAGCAAGTCATGCTGCGCGAATTTGTAATTCTTTTCCCGCGAATACATCAGGAAGTCGGAAATGATGTTGTTCAGTCGCTCGGACTCGCGCCGCACTATGTCCACCAGGACTTGCTGCTCTTCGTTCAACGTCGCCATTTTCGAGAGCATCTGCACGGAGCCGGCAATGGAGGAAAGCGGATTGCGAATTTCATGCGCAATACCCGCCGCCAGTCTTCCCACTGCGGAGAGCCGGTCTCGCTGCCGAATTTCATTTTCCAACCGGCGAACCTCGGTGAGGTCGGCAAAGGTGTACACAAAGCCGATCACATCGCCGTCGTGGATTGTGAGCGGAGTCACCGTGATGCCGAAGATCTTTTCGCCGTCCGGGGTTTTTGCCCGGAGCTCATCCTGGACCGGATAGGAATCCGGCTCGGGCATTCGATCAGTGAATAAGCCCGAGATGTGAGTGCCAAGCACGTCACTCGATTTCCGCCCGAGAAAATTCAAGCCTGGCTGATTGATTAGCGTAATGCGCCCGTCGAGGTCTGTCGTAACCAGTCCGCCGCGCATGGAGTGCAGAATGTTTTCCTGAATCGCCTGCAGATCCTGCAATTCGTCACTCTTGACGTGCAGCTCCACGCCGACTTGCCGCAGCTTCGCACTCAGATTGCTCGACAGGTAAGCAATGGCCATGTAGGCGAAGAAGTTAATTCCGACTACCAGCTGGACAGCTTTCAAATCCGGCCGCGACACGGAGAATGAGCGAATCACCTGGTAGTAAATGAGATCCAGGATTGTGCCGAAGGCAATAAATGAGAGAGCAGCAGTCAGGTACGCCCACCACCGCGGCAGCAGAATGCTGGCAACAATGATGACGAGCGGATAAAGAAAATTGAACGGCGTGTCGATTCCGCCGGTGATGTAGATGAGCGCAGTGGTCAGCGCCAGATCGCTGAGCACTTGTATGCGCGCCTGAAGCTTATCTTCGCTCCAAACAGAGTTCAGCAGAAGGAAGAAGACGGCGACGGCATACCAGAGGAGTATGGTGCTGACGAATTCCCGTTCCGGAACATTCGTGCGCGTGAGCCGAATGATTGCGAGCCCGATTCCCAGAAGGAAGGTGATGATGATGATCCTCACCTTTACCAGCCAGTTCAACCAGGTTCGTTCGTCGAATGTCCGTAACATAAGAGCTGCTTGCTTGTCCGCTGCCTGCGCGCTCAGGCCGAAGCTTCGCGTTTCAATGGGTCGAGAAACATGTGGTGCATTGATCGTTTACAAAGATTGAGAGGCTGCAGCCCACGGTAAATCGGCGCCGCAGCCTCCCGTTGTTCTGTTCTGCATTGCTTCCGGATGTTATCCAGAGAGCTTTGCGATCATCGCAAACAGCGGCATGTACAGCGAGATCACGATTCCACCGACTGCTACGCCGAGGAACGCGATCATCAACGGCTCGAGCAACGTCAGCAAATCCTTGGTGGCAGCGTCAACTTCGTCTTCGTAGAAGTCGGCAATCTTCTGCAGCATGTTGTCCATTGCGCCCGTCGCTTCGCCGACCCCGATCATCTGCGTGACCATGTTGGGAAACACGCCGCATTCCTTCAGCGGATCTACGATCGTGCGGCCTTCTTCGATCGATTTGCGCACCTTGAGCAGCGCTTCTTCGAGTACGGCATTGCCGGACGTGCGGGCCGTGATGCTGAGTCCTTCCAGAATCGGAACGCCGGAAGTGATGAGCGTGCCAAGAGTTCGCGTGAAGCGAGCTACGGCGATCTTGCGCAGCAAGGCTCCGACGATGGGCATCTTCAGCATGATGCTGTCGGTTATGTAGCGTCCTTTTGCGTCCTTGCGGATTTGTTTGAGCCCGAAGACAAACGCCACCAAGCCTACGAGAGCCACCCACCAGAAGCTCTGCACAAACTGGCTGAGACCGATGACAATGCGCGTGGCGATCGGCAGGTCCACGCCGAGGCCTTCAAACAGTTTTTGGAAGATGGGTACGACGAACTTGAGCAGCGCGCCTACAACCAGAACCGCGATGCTGATGACCGAAACGGGATAGATCAGCGCCGATTTAACCGCCGACTTCAGTTTGACGGCCTTTTCAACGTATGCAGCAAGACGCTGCAGGATGACGTCGAGAATACCGCCGGTCTCACCGGCCTCGACCATGTTCGTGGTGAGGTCATCAAATACTTTCGGGTATAGACGCATTGCGTTGGCTAGCGTCGAGCCGCCTTCTACGGTCACGCGCACTCCGGTGAGCGCCTTCTGAAACGCAGGGTTTTCCTGGTTGGCCGCCAGAATCTCGAGACACTGTACGAGCGGCAGGCCGGCGTCGATCATCACGGAGAACTGGCGGAAGAAGATGGCAACGTCTTTCACCGGGACTTTCCCGGATCCGAACGTCGGCAGAGCGAATTCCTTGCCCTTCTCCTTCACCACCACATTGGCGATGCGTTCCTTGCGAAGCGAGGCCTGAAGCAATTGCTTGTTTACGGCTTCGCGCTCTCCAGAAATTTTCACTCCGGCGGTATCGACGCCAGAAAACTTGTAAATCGGCATTTCGATCTCCTTGATCGAGCGTTAGGGCGCTACTTCCTGCCGGCAGCAGGCGCCGCTTTGGCGGCAGCTGCTTGACCGCGGTTGATCATCTCCTGCAGTTCGTCCGGCATCGACGAACGCAGCATTGCGGTCTCCAGTGAAATCTGCTTGCTGAAGTACAGGCTGGCAAGCGACTGGTTGAAGGTTTGCATTCCATACTTGTCCTGGCCCGACTGCATGGCTGAGTAAATCTGGTGAATCTTGTCTTCACGGATCAAGTTGCGGACGGCGGCGTTGGGCACCAGAATCTCCATGGCGCAAGCACGTCCCTGTCCGCCGATCTTCGGCAACAGCGATTGGCAAAGTACGCCTTCCAGCACCAGTGAAAGCTGGGCCCGAATCTGTGATTGCTGGTGCGACGGAAAGACGTCGATCACACGGTTAATGGTGGAAGCAGCGGAGTTGGTGTGCAAGGTGCCAAAAGTGAGGTGACCCGTTTCGGCAATGCGCAGCGCCGCTTCAATCGTCTCCAAATCGCGCATTTCGCCGATCAGCACAACATCGGGGTCTTCACGAAGCGCAGCGCGCAGAGCATCGGAAAACGACTTCGTATCCGCGTGTACCTCGCGCTGGTTGACCAGGCAGTTCTTGTTCTGATGGACAAACTCGATTGGGTCTTCGATGGTAATGATGTGATCGTGGCGCTCGGTGTTGATCTTGTCGATCATGGCCGCGAGCGTTGTTGATTTTCCTGAACCGGTCGGACCGGTTACGAGAATCAGTCCGCGCGGCTTCTCGCATAGTTTTGCCACGATAGGTGGCAGATTCAGCTGTTGGAAAGACTTGATCTCGAAGGGAATGACGCGGAAGACTGCGCCAGTTGCGCCGCGCTGATTGAATAGGTTGCCGCGGAAGCGGGCTAGTCCTTTGAGTCCGAAAGAGAAGTCCAGCTCGAGGTGCTCTTCAAAGCGATGCTTCTGAGCGTCGGTAAGAACGCTGTAGGCGAGCTGCTTTGTCTCCGAAGGATTCATCGGAGGCAGATCGAGCGGCTGCAGATGTCCATGCACGCGGACTTGCGGTGGAGAGTTGGTGGAGATGTGCAGGTCGCTGCCGCTCAGCTCCAGCATTTTTTTGAGCAAATCGCTTAATGTTGCGTTCATTCGTCCTCAATCCGGGCGTGGCCCGTTCGCCCATCGGGCGTCGTACTGAATCTCAGTGCACGGTTTCGCGTGCGACTTCCTCGAGCGTGGTTGCTCCGTCCATCACCTTGCGCAGGCCGCTTCGGCGCAGCGTGATCATGCCGCGCTCGATCGCCTTTTTCTTCAGCTCGACTGCCGATGCGCCAACGAGAATCAGTTCGCGAATCTCGTCGTCAATTTCCATGACTTCGTAAAGACCGCAGCGTCCCTTGTAGCCGCTGTTATTGCAGGTGGAGCAGCCTCGGCCCTTCGAAACCTTTACCGTTTTAGCCTCCTCTGGACTGAAGCCGGCATCCAGAAGCGCCTGCTGGTTCATGTCCACCTGCTCGATGCACTGGCTGCAGATGCGCCTTATCAAACGCTGCGCGACGATCAGGTGCACCGCGGTCGCAACCAGGAAGGGCTCGATCCCCATGTTCATGAGACGGCTGATGGTTTCCGGTGCGCCGTTGGTGTGCAGCGTGGAGAGCACAAGGTGTCCGGTGAGCGCAGCCTTGATAGCGATTTCGGCGGTTTCGAAGTCGCGAATCTCGCCTACCAGAATTGTGTTGGGGTCCTGCCGGAGGAAGGCGCGCAATGCAGCCGCGAAATTCAAGCCGATGGCTTCCTTCATCTGCACCTGGTTGACGCCGGCAAGCTGGAATTCGACGGGATCTTCGGCCGTCATAATGTTCGTATCCGGCTTGTTGAGAAGGGAAATGGCGGAATACAAAGTGTTGGTTTTTCCTGAGCCCGTCGGGCCGGTAACCAGAACCATGCCGTAGGGCTTTTTCACAGCGCGCTGGAATTTTTCCAGCGATTCCGGCTCGAATCCCAATTTGGTCATGTCGAGTCGCAGGTTTTCCTTGTCGAGCAGTCGAAGAACGATCTTTTCGCCCCACAGCGTCGGCAGGCAGTTGACGCGATAATCGAGCTGCTTCTTGCGACCATTGAGCTGCATCTTCAGCATGATGCGGCCGTCCTGCGGCAGGCGCTTTTCGCTGATATCCAGCTTCGACATGATCTTGATGCGCGAGGTAATTGCGTCTTTCAGCTTGAGAGGCGGCTGCATGATGTTCTGCAGCTGACCGTCAATGCGAAAGCGGACGCGGTATTCCTTTTCGTAGGGCTCGATGTGGATGTCGCTGGCGCCCCGCTTTACGGCATCTGTGAGGATGAGGTTCACCAGCTTCACGATCGGCGCTTCTTCGGCGCTTTTTTCCAGTTCGGAAGTTGCGAGATCTTCGGCTTCGGCCTGCAGCTCGACATCCGCCTCGTCGCCCATAGAGGCCATGATGTCGTCGAGATTTTCCGCTTCCGCCTCTGGTGCAGCGTAGGCCTGCTCGATGCGATCCATGATCGAGCTCTCGGACGCCACTACGGGCTCGATGTTGAAGCCCGTCATGAACTTGATGTCGTCCATGGCGAAGACATTCGTCGGATCCACCATGGCGATGGTGAGAGATGCGCCAACGCGGCTTAACGGAAGGATTTGGTGCTTGCGAGCTGTCTCTTGCGGAATCAGTTTTACGACGTTGGGATCGATCTCAAAGAACTGGAGATTGATGGCGGGAACGCCATATTGGCGGCTGAGAAAATTGGTTACTTCCTCGTCGCTGAGAAAACCCAGCTTTACCAAAACGGAACCCAGGCGTCCGCCGCTGTCTTTCTGCGCCTTCAGAGCCTTGTCGAGCTGCTCTGTGGTGATGACCTTTTCGCGTACCAGAAGATCGCCCAGCCGTTGAGACATTCGCTTGTTTTTCCCGTGTAGACCGGACTGTACCGGCCGCTACCTGAATACTTCGTCCAATCAACCTTGCCCAATGGCTGGCAACTCACGCGCACTTGTCAGTGCAAGGTTCACTTAGCCCATTGGAATTACGTGCAGATGGGCGAATCGTATGTTTGGTGACAAATATTGTCAATCTAGAAACACAGGAGGTGCCTGAAGGAAAACTACTTAGTTACCAAGGACATGCACGGAAGTACCCAGCGAAAATTGTGCCTGTTTTTGACCCCCAAAGAGGAAAAACAGGATGGCGAAGGGGCGACGCCTCGAAAGGCTTTTCGCGGCCTGAACTTGCTTCGCCCTGGAAGTTTACGGGAGGAGTTTCGAGAAGCCAGGCAGCTTCGTGATGTCGTTGAAGATCACCATCGCCGCGAAGAGGACGAGGAAGACAAAGGCCGCCTGGTAAATCCGCTCTTTGATGTGCAGGCTAATGTCGCGCCGCAGAACGCCTTCGATCAAAAGCAGCAGCATTAATCCACCGTCGAGAATCGGAATTGGGAACAGGTTAAAAATTCCCAGATTCAAACTAATGCCGGCCATGATCAACAGCAGCGGCGTCCAGCCCGGCTCTCGGGCGGCCTCTCCTGAAATTCTGGCAATCTCAATAGGGCTGCTCATCATTTTTACTGAAACCTTGCGCTCGACCATCTTGCGCACCAGTTCCACCAGCAGCATGGCGTATTTCTTGTTCTGATCAATCGAACGGTTTAGAGCCTGCGCGAAGGGGAGTTTGTCCACGTGCTGGCGTATACCGCCGACGAAGCCGATGCGATATAGCTGGCCGCCTTCTCCGTTGCTTGCGAGCACGGGCGTCATCTGATATTTCGTGACCTTGCCATTTCGGACGGCGGTAATTTCGACGGGCTTCTCTTTGTTCTTCTGGAGAAAGTCGGTGAGCTCCCGGACAAAGTGGAGACCGATTCCGTTGACGGCGAGGATGTCATCGCCTTCGCGGATACCGGCTTTATAGGCAGGCATGCTGGGATCGATCTGGTCGACCGTAACTCCTGTTGCCGGCTCGAGTCCCGCATCGCCAACACGGCTGGGACCATAAGTATCGGGTACGAGAGTTACGTTCAGAGTCTCGTTGCCGCGCCGCAGCGTCACGGGAATCGGCTGCGAAGGACTGATCGCAATTTTGTTCTTCGCGTCTTCCCAATCCGGATTCTTGAGTCCGTCTAGCTGAACAATCAAATCACCAGGACTTATCCCGGCCCGCGCTGCAGGCGAGCTCGGCTCAACCCAGCCGACACGCGCTTCCTGGTCGAGATACCAGTCGTGCGAGTAATGCACCATGTAAACGCCGGTGACAATGCCAATGGCGAGAAGAATGTTCATCGCCGGGCCGGCAATTGCAATCAGAAGTCGTTGCCAGCGTGGGTGCGAGGTGAACTCTGCAGGATCTCCGGTGTGCACTTCCATCGGATTCTCGCCGGCCATCTTGACGTAGCCGCCAAGGGGGAGCGCACTGATGCGATAGTCAGTATCGCCGCGCTTAAATCCGATGAGCCGCTTGCCAAAACCGAGAGAGAAGACATCAACGCGGACGCCGCACAGTTTTGCAACCGCATAGTGGCCGAACTCGTGCACCAGGATCATTACTCCCAGGACGAAAGCCACCGCCAAAATGGCAATGAAGAAATTTGATAACGCTTGCATTCAAAAATTCAATTGTTCCGGGAGCCCGAGATTACTGAGTGTACACCTCTGGTCCGCCGCATACCGCTATTTCCCGTCCCAACCACCTCGGCAGCTATCGCTCTAGCTTCAGCGTCCAACCTCAGGACTTCCTTAATAGATTCAGGATGGGTACCGGCAGTTTCGTCCAGAACTGTCTTTATTGTGCGCGGAATATCCTCAAAGCCAATCACCCGATCGAGGAATGCCGCTACCGCGACCTCATCCGCAGCGTTCAGGGCCACTGTTTTGGCCCCTCCACTGGCGGCAGCTTCGTAAGCCAATTGCAGGCACGGGAATCGCTCAAAATCGGGCGACGCAAACTCCAGCTTCTTCAACGCGCTGAGGTCGAACTTCAATTCTGAATCCAGCCTCTCTGGATAGGTAAGCGCGTAGAGGATCGGCAGCCGCATGTCGGTCACCGACAATTGAGCCAGAATACTGCCGTCTTGAAATTCCACCATGGAGTGAATCGTGGATTGCGGATGAACGATAACCTTAATCCTATCGGGCGGAAGATCGAACAAACGGCAAGCCTCGATCACTTCAAAGCCCTTGTTCATCAGAGTAGCTGAATCGATGGTGATTCGTTTTCCCATCTTCCACGTCGGATGATTGAGGGCCTGCTGCACGGTTATACCGCTGAATTGCGATTTGGGTGTATTCAGGAATGGCCCACCCGACGCGGTCAGCCAAACCGAAGTAACCTCGTGCAGCTTTCCGCCACGCATGCACTGATGCACGGCATTGTGTTCACTGTCGATAGGCAGCAGCGGCTTGCCCTGCCGGCGAGCTTCCCCAGTGATTAATTCTCCTGCTGCAACCAGACATTCTTTATTCGCTAGTCCAACAGCCTTGCCCGCGCGCACGGCCTCGTATGTGGCTTCCAATCCGGCGACACCGACAATGGCGCTGACGACGAAATTCGCATCCGGATGTGTGGCGACGCGAACACTGCCTTCCGATCCCGAGAGAACTTCCACAGCAATGGACTCGGGACGCAGCCGGGCGCGCAATTGCGCCGCTGCATCTTCGGTCGCCATTGATACCAACTTGGGACGCCAGCGCCGGCACTGCTGATGTGCCAACTCCACATTCTTTCCCGCCGCGAGCGACACTACGCTGAAGCGTTCTGGGTAGGCCTCAACGATTTTCAGCGTACTGACACCGATCGAGCCGGTAGAGCCCAAGATGGCAATTCGTCGGGAGGAATCTGAAGAGCTTTCCAGCGGAAATGCTGGATTGGAGGTGTTACTCACGTCTTAGAAATGAATGAGGCGGAATGAGCAATAGTACCACAGCACCGGAGAGGCAAAGAGCAGGGCATCGACGCGATCGAGCGCTCCGCCGTGGCCCGGCAGGAGCTTGCCAGAGTCTTTGAGCTCGGCTCCTCGTTTCATCATCGACTCCACCAGGTCTCCCAGCTGCGCAGCCAAGTTCACGCAAACTGTCACGAGAATAGCGACCCAAATTGGGTTCGCAGCGGGCGTTTCCTGCCCTCCCAGAATGCTCTGCCCGGAGAGCACTTTCCATTCGAACAATTTCGCCGAAATCGGCCGGTTATAAATGAGCATCAGCGTGCCCAAAATCATGCTGCCGATAATCGAAGCAGCAAATCCCTCCCACGATTTTCCCGGACTGATACGCGGCGCCAGCTTGTTGCGTCCGACCGCTCGACCGATGTAGTACGCGAAGATATCTCCCGACCACACCACCACAAGGAGGTAGCAAATCGCCAGTGAGCCGTCGGGAACCAGCGTCCGCGTAAACAACAGAAAACCCGTTGTGATCCCTATGTACGGCACGGCGATGTAGGAAACCGCGGCCGATGGCAAAGCCTGTCGTAAATCATCGCTGCGCATTGCAGCGGCGAGCAAGATGAACGGTGTGGCGCTCACCAGTACGAGAAGAAGTTCGTACTGAACAAACGGATCTCGCAGCATCTGCCAGCCCGTTACGTTGAGTGGATGCCGGCCTCGGATAATGACGGAAAGATAGTAGTCACCCAATACTGCGAGCACAGCCAGGTAGGTAAGCGTGCGTAGCGGCTTCAGGTGATGCGCCGCAGCAATGTCGAGATATTCGCCGGTGCAGAGCATGGCGAGCATTGCCACCAGAAGCGCATAAAGCCAGATTGGCGCCTTGAATACCGCGAGCAAAACCAGCGGTACGAGCACTACGGCAGTGATCACGCGTTGCATGCGCGCCTTCGATTAAAACACTCGGAGCTGTACGCGGGAAGTGCCGCACGCGGTGCAGTTGGCTAAAGCAGCCGGAGGAGGAGCGAGCCGAGCGATTATTTGCGGGCGACGAGCAGGGGCTCGATTTCGACATTTTCGGCTGAAGGCGAAGGATGTCCATTGCCGTTTGCGCCCAGCCCGCCATATCGCCGTTCGCGCCGCTGATAGTCTGCGATGGCATGCAGCAGATCTACACCTTGGAAGTCCGGCCAGAGTTTGGCTGTGACATAGATCTCCGCGTAGGCAATTTGCCACAACAGAAAATTACTGACGCGAAGTTCTCCACTGGTCCGGATTACCAGATCGGGATCGGGCATATCCCCGTAAAGATGACGAGAAACAAGTTCTTCGGTGATGTCCAGATGCTCGACTCCGCCGTTGTTGCGAGCCGCATTGATGATCGATTGCAAGGCATCGACAATCTCGGTCCGCGCCCCATAGTTGAGCGCAAGAGTCAGGACAAGCCCCGTGTTCCCGGCAGTCGCTTCCTCCGCCCACTGGAGCCTTTCTTGTACGCTTTCCGGGAGCTCGTGAATCCGACCGATATACGTGAGCCGCACGTTGTTGCGATTAAGCCGGGGAACTTCCTGCTTGAGGTACTGCCGCAATAACGTCATTAAGAAGTCGACCTCGGCTTGCGGTCGGCGCTTCCAGTTTTCCGCTGAAAAGGCGTACAGCGTGAGGTAAGAAAGCCCCGCGCGGGCAGCAGTTTCAACCACTCCGCGGACTGTCTGTACGCCGCTGCGGTGGCCAACGAAGCGGGGCAGATGCCGCCGATTGGCCCAGCGACCGTTGCCATCCATGATGATTGCCACATGTCGCGGCAAACGTCGTAAATCAAGGTGCGAATAGATCTCACGCTCGGCCGGCGTGAGCTCCGCAGGACCGCTACTGTTTTGTTGCAAGTGCTTCATGGCGCAAAGTAGTACGTTAGCACACCGGCGGATGAGCTGTCATGGGAAGAAGAGTATCGAGCGCGGCACAGAACTGATGAGAAATCGCGCTGGCAGGGCTCAACGCACTAGGGAGCGCTCCACGTCTTGCCTGCATCGTGGGTCACCCAAGTGCCATCGTGCGCCACGACCGTAACGTTTGTAGGAGTCACCAGCGAGACACGGTCAATTTGGCCGTGCCAGGGACCTTCCACTCGCGTCCACGTCTCTCCCGCATCGGAACTGTGGAACAAAGCCGGCGCCTGCTGCCATTGCTTTGCGGAAAGATCCGGTTGCGAGCCGCCCGCCCAGACCTCGATGCCACGCGCCGCTACTGCGCGCACAATCACCCCTGGAGCGGGTTCGACTAGCTTCACTGCTCCCCGAAATTGCCGCTGCAGTTTTCCTGCAGTCGTAATCGTCCAGGAGACAATGTCGTTGAACGCGACGGCTGAGCGCTTCATTGTCGCGCCGGACAGGGCAGAAAATCCGGAAGCCTTTAGCGGAGCTGCGTAGGACTCGGCGGGCGCAATTGTCGGCGCAGAGGTCTCGACAGAAACTACTTCCACCGACTGATTCGCCGGGGGTGTTATGGCCGGCTTGTATTCAATGGCAGATGGCGCCGGCGCAGCAGCCAGCGGCTGAGTTTGAGCGAGTTTACCTGACGCGATTTCATTTCGGGAAGAGGAAGTGGTCTGATCCAGCATGGTGCCATTGAGGCTTCCATCCAGCGCTGGCAGAGCGGGTTGCGCCGTCGTGACCACCTGCGCTAGTTCCTTCTTCTTTTCTGCCTGAGACTCGGCGGCGGGTTGCATCGGTTGGTTGTCCAGGCGAGGGGCTGCCGGCAAGTTTGCAGCAAGTGTCACTTGATTCGAACGCTGCTCGCGTCGTGGCGAACGCTTCGCGAGCTCTTGCCGCCTTGCTGGTGCAGTGTGGGCGGATGGGCTATTTAACTGATCCCCAGCGCGGGTGTCTTTCTCGTTTGGCTCGGCGGCGGCGTGCTGCGAGACGGAGGCCATCTTTGCAGGCTCGCTGTTCTTGCTGCCCTCGTGCTCGTAAAGAAGGGTCCCAACTCCCACAGCGACAGCCAGGGCCGCAGTTGCAGAAGCCCATCTCCATGCCGCAGGGAACCTGAGGAATGTTCCAGGCGACGCCAGCGCGGGCGTCTGCTCCTCAATGTTGGGAAGAGATAATGCGACAGCATTGCGGCATTGCGAGCAGAAAGCAAGATGCTCCAGCACACGCTCTCGTTCCGCCTGCTTCAGGGAGCGCTCCGCGAATGCGGACAGCACATCGGCTTCCGGATGTGCTCCGCAAGTCGTCTGCCCGGCCGCAAGCCGCTGCTTCAGAATATTGCTCAACGGATCCAAACTGCCTCAAATCTTGGTTATTGGTTGAACGACAAATACCCGGCTTCTTGCGTCAAAAAAAGACCGTTCTAGGGGCTGTTTTCAGCCGGTGGCCGCAGCCGGCGTGCCACGCTTAGCTCCAGATCGCGGACGTCGGTTTCCAGCGCTTCCTCCGCCTGCCGCCGACTCATGCCCCGGCGCTCCAATTCCTTTCGAACTCGTTTTCGCAGCTCCTTCAGCAGCTTCTCCATTTTGCGGCTGATGGTGGATTCGTGCACACCCAGCATTCGCCCGATTTCGGCGAGTTTCCGCCCATCCAGAAAGTACGCGGAAAGTAGAAAACGCTCCTCAGCCGCGAGCTCAGCGAGGACTTGGTCAGCGGCCTGCGCCAGTCGGGAATCGGCAGCGGGGGACGAGGAAGGCTGAGCGGCAGCAAATTGTGTCCCATGCTCCTCTTCTTCCTCTTCGATACTCACCAGCCGTTTGCCCGCACGAATTTGATTCACGAAGTTTTGTGCCAGCACCATGCGGAGCCATCCGGCCAGCGATCCCCGCCCTGAATAGAGAGCCAATTTGGAACGCCGATCCTCGCCGCTTCCCAATCCGTAGAGTTCTGCGTAGAGAGAATCCGCCAGCTCGCGGCCGACGCTCTCATTGCGCGTGACGCTGCGAGCCGACTGATAAATCGATTCGCGGTACTTGGTGAGGAATACGTCCCAGGCGTGCTGATTGCCCGAAGCACAGCCGTGAGCCAGTGCCAGTTCTTCCAGCTTCAGACCCGAGAGGAAGCTGGCCACTTCGGCCGGAGCGGCGGCCCCAAGTTCTTCTGTCCGGCTGACGATCGACTTCAGCGTGGCGCTGAACTGTTCAAGCGAAAGACCATAAGCACTTGCGCCGCTTCGGCTGTAGAGGTCGCTTGCAAGCCGCGAATCGATGGGGCGCTCACTTTTTCCCACCAAACGGCTCGGGCTGTAGGCCAGCGGCATGATTAGCAGACTTTGCGACTCACGCGGATGGTAGCAAATTTCCTCGCAAGTCGGAGCGCGATCGACGTTCTTCTCCCAATTGGCGAGCGTTTCCCCCAGGTCCCTCTCGCCCGCGGAGGAGAGCTATGTCTCGGTTCCTCTTGTCACGATGTATTCTGGCATTGCTGGCGTTGCTGCTTTGTTCTCTGGTTTGGGGCGGCAACACTGCACGCTACAAGGTCTTGGATCCGATTTCGCATGGAAACCTGACCGTCTTCCCAGTAGTGGCTTCGAACACTCACGACACTACCCAATTCATAACCCTCGACGAAGGCATTCGTTCCGGCGAAGTAGTGGTGACTGAAGCCGGACGGCTCGGCGGGCTGATTCGCGGACCGCATCCGCGAATCCCCTCCGGGCCGCAAGTAAACAATCTTGTGCTGGTAAACAATTCGAAGCGTCCGCTGATTCTGCTTGCCGGAGAGATTGTCACAGGCGGGAAGCAGGACCGCGTAGTTGCGAAAGACCGAGTAGTCCCGGCAGAGAGCGACCCGGTTGATCTCGGCGTCTTCTGCGTGGAACCAGGGAGATGGACCGAAACATCGACGCAGTTTTCCACGATGAAATCGCAAATGGCGCAGCCCAGTGTCCGGCGCAAAGCGATGGTGGCCCAAAATCAGCAGCAAGTGTGGGACAGCGTAGGACGCGCAAATGACGCGATTGCCGCAGCTGCATCGCCGGTGCCCACGGGCGGTCCCATTTACACGCCTAACGGAGGACAGACCGTCTACGCGGAGCGCGGAGTGACCTCCTATGCCAAAGTGTTTGACGAGGAAAAGAATAAGCAGTGGATTTCGCAGGATGCTGCTCCAGTCGAGCAGTCATATAGCTCGTTGATAAAACGCCTGCGCGACCAGCATGCGGTCGGAGTCGTCGTAGCCGTTGGTGGGCAACTCATCTGGGCTGACCTCTTCGCCAGCACCGATCTGCTTGAGAAGTACTGGCCCAAGCTGGTGCGCTCCTATGCCGCCGAGGCGATTACGACGCATGCCGCAACCAAATCGTTGGGAGCTGCAGAGGCCCAGAAGTTTCTGGAGAGGATGGAGGGGACTCACGAAACCAGCGACACCGAACCCGGCGTGTATCGCCAATCGGAAGCAATTGCGCCCGAATTCAAGGTGTTCACGCTGGCATCTCTCTTGCCCGGAACCGGATTCGATCTCCACGTCAGCAAGATAGCCGACGCTCCTTCTCCCGAAGTGGGAATTATCCATCCCCCGAGGCCCTGGAATGAAGGCCCGCGATGAGCCGAGAGTAGGCGTTGAATGGCCTCTATCAACAACTACGGCGCAACAGAGTGTTCGGATCGTTCTGCAGGGCAGCGAGAGCTAGTCAAGCCGCGCAGAACGGCTACAGTTCTGTCCCTTTATTTGACGAAACCAAGAGCAGCTCGGTTTCGTATAGGAAATATGCGGGTTTTACGAGGACAGGCACAGAGGTAACAAGAGGAACATCCTTAGTCACTGTCCTCTCGGAACTTACTTTGGTGCCCTCTTCGCGATGAATCTGCAACAAATGGTGGGGCAAGTGAGTCTAATGTTTCAGGGAGCAAGTAGGGTCGGAGGTGACCTGAACATGGTGGAAAAGTTCTCAATCGCCGAATTGTCCGCTTTGCGCAATGAGTTGCTGCAAAACGGGCTGGATTCGTGGCAGGCGGCTGAGCTGTTTCACGTCTTTCTCTCGGGCCGGGGCTACGGTGTTTCTTCCAACGCCGCAATCGATGCCGCCGCGCGCGTTGAGGAGTCGGGCTGCTCGATCGACGTTCTGCAGCGCGAGCTTGAGGGCTTGGCCATGGTGATGTAAGCGAGGGCACAGAGATTGTCCGCTCCGCCGGCGGTGAGGCTGACGGATGAGACATAGCAAGGACGAGCCGGGCAAACCTGCCCGGCTCTTTGCTTTTTGCGGCATGAATCCAAACTGTAGCTTCAGCATCTACATGCCCATGCCAGAGCTCGCGCTTCTCGACTCCGCGGCTCCTCTACGGCCGGCGCCTAACTCACTCGAGTTTGAGGATGCTGCTCTTCTCGACGCCTATTCACGTGCTGTTACTTCAGCCGTGCAGAAAGTTGGCCCGGCGGTGGTGCACATATCTGTGCGCCACCAGCGCCGAACAGGCAACTCACGGGCTCCGGATCGGGAAATCTCCGGGAGCGGCTCCGGCTTCGTGTTTACTCCCGACGGTTTTATTCTGACCAACAGCCACGTGGTGAACGGCGCCAATGAAATCGTAGTCACATTTCCTGATGCACAAACTGCGCGTGCAACGCTGATCGGCGACGATCCAGACACGGACCTCGCGGTCCTCCGCATCGACGTTGCCGGGCAGCTTCCGTTTGCGGCGCTCGGCGGCGGGCAGCAGCTGGTGGTTGGACAGCTGGCCATTGCCATCGGCAATCCACTCGGCTTTCAGCACACCGTCACTGCAGGCGTCGTCAGCGCTCTTGGCCGCAGCATGCGCGCGCGCACCGGGCGGCTGATCGACAACGTGATTCAAACCGATGCCGCCCTGAATCCCGGCAACTCGGGGGGGCCATTGGTCAACTCCCGCGGCCAGGTCATCGGTGTGAATACCGCCACCATCCTCGGCGCACAAGGAATCTGTTTTGCCATCGGCTCAGACACCGCACAATTCGTTGCCGTGCGCCTGATCCGCTACGGTCGAATCGAGCGCAGTTATATCGGCGTTGCGGGACAGGACGTTCCAATCCACGCTCGAATTGTTCGCCACTATTCTTTGCCAGCGAACAGCGGCGCGATGGTGATCTCAGTGGAGCCGGCCTCCCCGGCCGAGGCCTCAGGTCTGCGCGAACGCGATGTGATCGTGCGTTTCGGCGGAGCAAGAGTTGCGGGTGTCGATGACCTGCACCGTCTGCTTACCGAGAATGCAGTCGGCTCGCAAGTAGAAATTGTGGTGCTTCGCGGAACGGAGCTCGTCAGTCTTTCCATCCGTCTACAGCCGCGTCAAGCCTGAGGAGCTCTCTGGTCCTTCACAATTTTGGGCGTATCTTTCGCACCTCTGCTGCGATATAACTGACGGCAACAATTTCAGCCTCTGGAACTTTTCTGCTGTGTCTGCGTATCGTCGAACGATAACGCCCAAGGAGAATTCATGAGCAGCGCCTCTTTTCCGTCCGCAGAGCCGCAAGTCGGTCAGAGCTCTGGCCTGTCTGAGCCGCAGAGGATCATCAACACGTTCATTGCTCCGACCAGTACATTCGCCGACCTTCGCCGCAAAGCAAGCTGGTGGGTGCCATTTCTCCTGAGCTGCATGTTCGCTTATGGAATGGTGATCACCGTCGACAAGCAGGTTGGGTTCGAGCGCGTAACGGAGAACCAGATCAAGCTGAATCCCAAAGCTTCCGAGCGGCTCGATCAACTGCCGGCGGACCAGCGGGCCCGGCAAATGGATCTCTCGGTGAAGATCACGAAAGGAATCTCGTATGCCATTCCGGTAATCGTGCTCATCATCAATGTGATCATTGCCGCGATTCTTATGGCGACTTTCAACTTCGGCGTAGGCACGGAGATCACATTCGGCCAGTCGTTGGCGATCGTTATGTATTCCGGACTTGTCGGCATTGTGAAATCGATTCTCGCCATGGTGACGCTATTCGCGGGGGCGAACCTGGAGAACTTCAATTTCAGCAATCCCGTGGGCACAAATCCGGCCTATTACATGGACGTCAGCAGCACCGCGCCCTGGCTCTATCGTTTGAGCAGCTGGTTCGACGTGATTACACTCTGGCTGTTCATCCTGATCGGAGTGGGATTTGCCGTCGTCGGCCGCAAGAAAATCTCGACCGGCATTGCCGTTATGCTGGGATGGTTTATCGTAATGGCGCTGGGCAGCGCGGCAATCGGAGCTTTGAGCTCTTAGTTCTACAAATTTCCCAATTCAGGATATGTCCCCTGCGGCTCGTGGATGCACGAAAACGCCGCGCTCGGACCGGCGATTGCTGCTGCAGGTGAGATTGACACTTCGCAATGCGCATAGGCTACGGTTGGGATTCGCACGAGTTTAAGAAAGGCGTGCCGCTGAAGATCGGCGGCGTGAAGCTCGACCATAGCCACGGTCTGGCCGGCCATTCCGACGGCGACGTTCTTCTGCACGCTCTTACCGACGCGCTGCTGGGAGCGATCGCCGCCGGTGACATCGGCGGCTACTTCCCTCCCTCAGACCCAAAATGGAAAAACGCCGATTCGGCGATTTTCGTCGTCGAGGCCCTGGCCAAAGTGCGCGAGGCGGGCTATGAAGTTTGCAACGTCGATTCCACGCTGATTCTCGCCGAGCCGAAGATCGGACCTGTGGCTTCCACCATTCGCCAGCGCCTCGCCGAACTGCTCGTAATTTCTCCCGAAGACGTCGGTGTGAAGGCCAAGACGCCGGAAGGCATGGGCACGGACAATGCGGCAATCGCGCACGTTGTAGTGCTATTGGAG
>JAFAUE010000047.1 GCA_019243475.1 Acidobacteriota bacterium
ATGAGTCGGAAGCTCTGTTGTGACGTCCTGCAGGAGCGCGCAGTAAACAAGCAGCGGCATCGGTATTTATTTCTGCAGCTGCGCTTTTCTTACGTGCTTTAAGGCGGTTTCGACCGAAGTTAGGATAGCGTTCAAGCCGAGATAGACCAGGTCCACGCCGGCGACCGAAATCACCACGCTGCCATGCAGCACCACGCCCGCATTCAGTACGTGGTCGAGGATATCGAGCAGCGAGGCTTCCTCTTCGCCCGCCGGGCGTTGAGGCGTAAGAATAAGGTCAGCTTGAGTGGTATCGGCCACTCTCAGCATTGTAGCGAACTGAACCTTGCCCCTAACGGCCAGCGTCTTTGGTCATCTTCAGCGCGACGCGGCCCGCTGCTACTCTGCGCATCGCGGAGGTGGTGAATGGGTAAGGTCCAGTCCAAGGCAACGATTCTCTACGGCGAAGGCAGCGCCGAAGCCCTGAACGCACACAAAGGCGTGATGGAGAAGGCGGGCTACGCGGTGAAGACTGCCGTAGGGCGCCGCGGCATCGAGGATGCGGTACGGCAGGAAAAGTTTGATCTCGTTGTCCTGGGACACACTCTCACCCGCGACGACCGCCATCATCTTCCTTATATGGCGAAGAAAGCCAACACTCTGTGCCGCGTGCTGGTGATCCACGCCAGCGGCAAGCACCATGAAGTGGATGCTGCTATCGACTCGCGCGACGGCGACCGCGTGCTGCTCGAAGCACTGGATGGCTTGCTCGAACCGGCATACGCGTAAGAGCGAGTTGTCAGTTGTCAGTTGGACACGACAGCACTGTCATCCCTCGATCCGCCACCTCGGTTTCTATGTCATGAGAGAGTTGTCGTTGCGGAGCGAGGGATCTGCTCTTCTCAGCATTTTCAGCAAAGCAGATCTCTTGGACCGCAGTGCTTTGGGGAAGAGACTACGCGCATTGCGGCGGTCCAAGGGATGACAATTTCTTAGCTGCTCAGCTGCGCTCGCTACCCAGCGAGCTCGTACCCCGCGAAGAAGTAGTTCAACTCGAACTTGGCCGTCTCTTCGGCATCAGAGCCGTGGATCGCGTTGGCTTCGATGCTCGCCGCATGCTTCTTGCGAATCGTGCCGGAGTCTGCTTTTGCCGGATCGGTTGCGCCCATCAGCTTGCGTAGATCGGCGATCGCGTTCTCCTTTTCCAGAGCGAGTACCACAATGGGACCGGACGACATGAATGTCGTCAGCGAATTGAAGAATGGCCGGCTGGCGTGTACGGCGTAGAAGCCTTCCGCCTGCTGCTTGGTGATCTCAAGCATTTTCATGCCGATAATGTTGAAGCCGGCGTGCTGAAGCATATGAAGGATATCGCCGGTGGCGCCTTTCTTGACGGCGTCGGGCTTAATAATGCTGAAGGTACGTTGTAGGGTCATGGTGGCAGTTGTCAGTTCTCAGTTGTCGGTTCTCAGTTGCCAGTTCTCAGTTGTTGGTTGTCAGTTCTCAGTTGTCAGTCGTCGTTTGTCAGGTGTAACTGAAAACTGATAACTGACAACTGATAACTATTTACAACCTACGCTCTCGCCGTCACTCCTGCTGCCTGCGCCAGCGTCTCGCCGATCATCGCCGGCGACTTCGCGACTTTGATTCCTGCAGCTTCGAGGGCACGGATCTTCTCCGATGCCGTGCCGTGCCCGCCGGAGATAATCGCGCCGGCGTGGCCCATGCGGCGACCGGGCGGCGCTGTCTGGCCGGCGATGAAAGAGACCACCGGCTTACGCACATTCTTTTTTACGAACTCCGCCGCCGTCTCTTCGGCGTTGCCGCCGATTTCACCGATCATGATGATGGCCTCGGTCTCGGGGTCTTCATTGAAGAGCCGCAGAGCGTCGACGAACGTGGTTCCGATAATGGGATCGCCGCCGATGCCGATGGCCGTGGATTGTCCGATGCCGCGCTGCGAAAGCTGATAAACGGCCTCGTACGTCAGAGTCCCGGAACGGGAAACGATGCCGATATTGCCCTGCTTGTGAATGCGTCCGGGCATAATGCCGACCTTGCATTTGCCGG
>JAFAUE010000085.1 GCA_019243475.1 Acidobacteriota bacterium
CGCGCACGAAGGGGAGTTTCTGGTTGATCAGCTTCTCGCCCAGATGTCGCAGGTCCAGATGGACTACCGGACCGTACGGGCCATCGATGGTGCGGCCATTTTCAAATTCCTTGACGAAGGCCTGCGACAGACGGTCGCGCGGGCCGAGTTCCATGCTGCGCAGCACCGGCTTCGGCTCCGGCTTACCCAGGTTGTAATCCTGCAGGTAGCGATATCCATCTTTGTTGATGAGGTATCCACCTTCGGCGCGTGCGGCTTCGGTTATTAAAATTCCCGTAAAGGGAAGGCCGGTAGGATGGTACTGGACGAACTCCATGTCCTTAAGCGGACCGCCCGCTCGATGGACCAGCGCCATACCGTCGCCCGTCTTGATCGCGGCGTTCGTGGTGTAAGGAAAAACCCGGCCACAGCCGCCGCTGCAGACGATCACCGACTTGGCTGTGATTGCCTGAATGCGGCCAGACATCAGCTCGATGGCGACGACGCCCTGCACCCGGCCGTCTTCGATCAGCAGCCTGGTGACGAACCACTCGTCGTAGCGCTTGATCTCGTTGTACTTGAGCGTCGTTTGAAAAAGTGTGTGGAGAATGTGGAAGCCGGTTTTATCCGCGGCGAACCAGGTGCGCTTCTTCTTCATGCCGCCGAAGGCGCGGACGGCTATGTGTCCGTCGGGCTCGCGGCTCCACGGGCATCCCCAATGCTCGAGGCGCAGCAACTCTTTTGGCGCTTCATTTACGAAGGCTTCTACGGCGTCCTGATCGCACAGCCAGTCGCCGCCGGAGATCGTGTCGTAACAGTGCTCGTCGATCGAATCGTCGGACTTGGCGACTCCCGCCGCGCCGCCTTCCGCGGCAACCGTGTGGCTGCGCATGGGATAGACCTTGGAGATGACAGCAACCCGCAAGCTGGGATTGGTTTCAGCCACGGCAATCGCCGCGCGCAAACCGGCGCCGCCGCCGCCGACCAAAAGTACGTCGTGGGAAGAGGTGTCCATGAGGGCCTCAACAAACCGCGCAAAAATGCCGGCTGCGCGAGGCGCGCCACCGGTCCGATCACGTTCTTGTCTGGGGCCTGAGCGCCGGGCCTAAAGGGAGCCCGAATGGATGGAGCCAACTGTCCGCCTCAGGCGGATGGCTTCTTCCAAGTGGAGATCAGTTCCGGCCGAAGCCGGGCAAATTGATGCAGCGACGTGCGGGGCCTCGAGAGCGCATTGCAGGTGGCAATGAGCTTCTCGCAATTCCAAGGGCCGAACGCGCGGAGCCAAGACCCTGAGCCCGCCGTTTAGAGATGAGCACAGCAGGCAGGTTCAAAGTGGCGAGCATTTTGCTACGAATCGGGGAAGACTTGCAAGCGGGTTGATGCGCTATCCCCGGCAGCTGCGACTATCCAAATTCTCACCCGGAAATTCCCTGGGCAGGGAATTCCGCAGGGAATTTTTTCCCGCAAAAAAAAATTCTCGCGCCGGACCCGCATAAACACAGTGTTTCCCAGGACCACCAGGGAATTCGCAGGGAATTCGCAGGGAATTTCCATTCAAGCCTTGTAGCTTCTGAAGTTTGCAGCGTTCCGCTGGTTAGGGCCTTCCTCGGGCGGGGAGGGCAGGGAAAACGCAGGGAATTCTGACGCTCACTGTAGGAGTTCACTTTTGTCCAGTCGCCAAAGCGTCCTGAAAATGCCCTCAGAGCCAGCTGAAGGCGGGCGCTAAGCCCGGCCAATTTGGGTGGATATCCAAGAGCGTTGCTTCCTATGCCGGCTGCCGTGGCTCCTCCTTGGCGCTGCGTGCGCTCTTGAGGATCATGCGCGAGACTCCCAGGGCGATCAGCACGGCGAACGCGACAATCACCCACACAAGATGATGCGCCATCACGGCGGTCACCATGTCCACAATGCCAGGGCCAAATCGAACTACCAGGAACCCGAGCACCAGAAAGCGGACTACGCGTCCGGCAAATACCGAAAGCAGAAACAAGTACGGACGCATTTCGAACACGCCCGCAGCCAGCAGAAAAAGCTTTAGCGGCGTCGGCGGAGGAAGCATTGCCGGCACCATAATGGCGAAAAACTCCTGCTTCTCGAAGCGGTCCCGTATGCGCTCGAAGCGGTGGCGGTCGATGTGGTTAAGCAGCACCAGCTCGCCTCCGCCTCGTCCGATGCCGTACGGGACAAGACATCCCAGCGCCGATCCTGCCGCCGCAGCAAGCACGTAGATCCAAATCTTGTACGGGTGACCATAGACGTATCCGGCGAACGCCAGATCGACTGGGACGGCGAAGGCTGCCGCGTCGAGAATCGCGGCGAGGAAAAGTCCCCAGCCACCGAGTGGCTGGAGCACCGACCAGATGAAGTGCGAGTAGCGAGCGAGGATGTGTTTGATCGCGTGCAAGGCCAAACGCTTCCTTCATTGTATCCGTGCACTTTCGCGAGGCCTGCAGCGTGAAGCTTTTGCTATGGTGAGACGAGGAAAGGTCACGGGGCAGAGGGAACAGACGTTCTATGACCGGCGTACGAATTGACAAGTGGCTTTGGGCTGCGCGATTTTTCAGGACTCGCGCTATGGCTGCACGCGCCTGCGAGCTGGGCAGAATTCAATCACACAATCTGGCACTGAAACCTGCACGGGAAGTACGAGTCGGCGAACTGCTCAAAATCCGGACGGAAGGCGGCGAATTTGAAGTCGAGGTTCTCGAAGTCAGCGAAGTGCGCGGACCGGCGTCCGTGGCTCAGAAACTTTATCGTGAGACCGACTCCAGCCGCGAGCAGCGTGCCAAGGTTGCGGAGAAGCGCCGCGCATTGAAGGCATTCATGCCCGCTCCCGAGGGCCGACCTTCGAAGCGCGATCGCCGAAGAATCATCCAATTCCGCCAGCAGCGGGATTCATGATTTGCGCCAATGAGAAACCAGAAAGATCCTCGTTAGAACCAATAGCCCCCGCGTCTCCGGCTCAATCACCGTGCGAATTGGGTTTTTGCTGCCGCCTCATCGCCATACTGGGACGCTAAGAACATCAAAGTGGTGATCGTATGTCCACACTTCCGCCTTAATACGGATGGCGATGGTGGCAACGGTGGCGTCGAATAGCGTGATTGCCTGGTCAGCCAGACTCAGCACTCGCGCCTGTGCTTCCCAGTAGTCGTCGGGTTCAGGGTTGATAAGAGCCGTACCTGCGGTTATTTCTGAAAGCCATCGTGAGGCGCTGGAATTTCCCAGCCGGTACAGCACCAAGGTGTAGGCCTCGAGAAGTGTCGAAAACGTGACAATCACCTCACGTCCCTGGCGCTGAATTTGGTTTAGTTCACGTTGCGCGCGGGTGTGAAACTGATCGCCGGGGTCGACCGCAGCGTATAACGGCCCGGTATCGGCGACGAGCGGCCTGCTCACCGCCGAGCCAAATAACGATCGTGCTTGAGGCTTACATCCCGCCTGCCGCTACTGCGCGTTGCAGGAGTAATGCGCAGATGTCGCTGCCCGTTTAGGTAGCCGCGCTCCGCGAGATATTGCCGCAGCGCCGCTTGAACAATGGCCGTAAGTGGGGGTTTCGCTGCTTGCCCGCCAGCATACTCAGCTACCGCTTCGGCTAAATCGTCCGGGAGCGTGATCGTCGCCCTTCTCATGAATAAACTATAGCACCAATTGGTGAAACTGGTGAAAAGTATGAAAATGCATCAATCCTTCTGGGCCTTCATCCATTCCGCGTAGAGCCGATGGAAATGATGCACTCCCTTTTCCTGTTTCGCGCTGAAGCGTCCACGGGTGTAGCTGCGCGACTTCAAATTCCTGTGTACAACTTCGCAGATGCGTCCATCTTCAATCTGGATCTCATCGCTGAAGCGGACGGTCTGCGCGGGAACATCGGTCGTAAGCGCAGCGTCGGGGAAGTACCATTCGAAGATGGCAACGCAACGCTCCGGCGTTAACGGCAGCACGATATTCAGCGACACATTGTCGGGATAGCAGTTCAACATCCAGTTTGGGAATATCCAGAAGTACTCGGCTTCCTGGTCCCCCGAAGCCTGGCTGTAGCGGCGCGCGATGTCTTTTTCATTCTCCGGTCCGCGAATCGGGCTTGCCTGCCGCGAATGCGTCGCGTATGTCTCGGTCACATACTGACCGTAGTCAAGCTCGCGATTCAATCCCGGATGGACACTGGGCAAGTGATATCCCTCAAGATAGTTGTCGATGTACACCTTCCAGTTGCACTCCATGATGTACTCGCGCCGTTCCGCAAGCTTGAGGTTCACGAGATGATATTTCGCGGCTTGTGCCGGCAGTTC
>JAFAUE010000170.1 GCA_019243475.1 Acidobacteriota bacterium
CGGCACGGGACGAATCTCCTGCGGCGGCGTGGTCTCAAGCTTTTCCCGCACAAAGTCATAAAGAGATAAATCGCCATGGCTGGCCTTGCAGTCGAGGCGATGCAGCTCCAGATGTTCTTCGAAGTGCGGCAGGCGCAGGAAGCGCTTGAGTGTCGATTCCTTCATTTTGCCGGCATCGCCGAATCGCATGTGATTTGCCACGAGCGTCGCAACCTGTTCGGTGGTGTCATTGGAAAAGCGCAGACGCCGGCAGATGGACTCCGCCATGCGCGTTCCCACCTCGGCATGGCGATCGAAACGAATGCGGTCGGGCGCCACGCGGAAGGTGGGCGGCTTGCCGACGTCGTGCAGCAATACGCCCCAGGCCAGTGACTTCGAGCAGCCTTTCTCGAGGCCTTCGAGCAGCATCAGCGTGTGCGTCCACACGTCTCCTTCGGGATGGTATTGCGGCGGTTGCTCGACGCCTTTCATGGCGCTGATCTCAGGAAGCACCTCGATCAAAAGGCCGCTCTCGTCCAGCAGCTCAAAACATTGGCGCGCGCGGCCTTCAGTGAGCATTTTGTCGAGCTCGTCGCGAATGCGCTCGCGGCTGACCTGGTGGATCTCTCGGGAGAGCGCCTTGATGGCACGCATGGTGTCCGAGTCGATCGTGTAGCCAAGCCTCGCGGCAAAGCGGACGGCACGCATCATGCGCAGCTTGTCTTCGCGAAAGCGCTCGAGAGGATTGCCGATGGTGCGAACGATCCGCCGTTCCAGATCGGAACGACCGCCGACATAATCGATTACTTTATTTTCAATCGGATCGAGCAGCAGGCCGTTGATGGTGAAGTCGCGGCGCTGGACGTCTTCTTGTGCGCTATCGGAATAACGGACCGCGTCCGGATGGCGTCCGTCGGTGTAGCCGATATCGCTGCGATAGGTCGCGACCTCCACATGAATCGGATTGGCGCCCGGCGGGCGGCTCACTACCAGCACGACGCCGAACTGCGCGCCTACGGGTATCGTTTCGGGAAAGAGCGACATTACTGCGTCAGGGCGCGCGCTAGTGGCGACGTCATAGTCCTGCGGAGCGAGGCCAAGCAGAAGGTCGCGCACGCATCCGCCCACCAGATAGGCCGAGTGCCCGTGCGACCGCAACGTTTCCAGGATGGAAACGGCGGCAGCCTTCGCCAGGGATGCCCGAGCATCTTTTCCGTTTTTCTGGATGATCACCATGCCAAGCCTGTCGTCCTGAGTCCGCCTCATGCGGGCGAAGGATCTCTGAGGATGCGCGCGACTTGAATTGCTGGTGGTGAATCCTTCACCAAAATGCACATTTTTGATGTGAGATTCACAACCGGTAAGTACTCCAAAGCATTCCGTGAGATCCTTCGTCCTCTCTCCTGCGCTTCGCTTAGTCCTTCGTCCTCAGAATGACAAATTATCTGTGCTTAGAAGCTTAGGAGCTTTCTTTATCATTACAGCAGATGGCGCTGATTCTCGGCATTGAGAGCTCGTGCGACGAAACGGCCGCAGCGGTGGTGCGTGACGGCGAAGAACTGCTGTCGAATGTGGTCTCGTCGCAGATTGCCACGCATCTTCCCTATGGCGGAGTTGTTCCCGAGCTCGCATCGCGCGAGCATCTGCGCGCCATCGTTCCAGTAGTGCGTCAGGCGGCGGCTGAAGCCGGCATTCAGCTCGAGCAGGTGGATGCGTTTGCGGTGACGCAGGGGCCTGGGCTGGCCGGATCGCTGCTGGTGGGGATCACGTATGCGAAGGCTCTGGCATTCGCTCTCAACAAACCGCTCATCGCAGTGAATCACCTCGAGGGACATATCCATGCGGTCCTGCTGGAGCAGCGCCGGCAACAGGGAGAGGAACTGCCGCTGCCGGCTCTGGCTCTCATTGTCTCTGGCGGGCACACGCATTTGTACGAGGTCACGCGCTCCCCTCAGGGCCACTGGGAATATCGCAACGTTGGACGTACTTTGGACGACGCCGCGGGCGAGGCTTTCGACAAAGTAGCCAAACTGCTTGCTCTCTCCTATCCCGGGGGACCAATCATTGAAAAGCTGTCCACACGCGGAAATCCGCGCGCATTTCCTATGCCCGCTTCACAAATCAAAGCGAGGCAGAAATCGCGGGTAGACCCCGAGGCTGAGCCGACCTATGACTTCTCCTTCAGTGGCCTGAAGACTGCTGTCCTGCGCTTTGTTGAAACTCACGCCATGCAGGATGTGATTGAACGACGACGTAAGGCTCTCACCGGCATCTCAAATCCGCAGGCGGAAGACTTTCTGCCTCATCTCGATCAGCTCACGCTGGACCTTCTCGCGTCCTTTCAGGAGGCGGTGGTGCAGGACCTGCTGCGGAAGACATTGCGCGCCACGACGGAACTTGAGAGCGAATCCCTCATTGTGAGCGGCGGGGTAGCGTCCAACAGCCGCCTCCGCGAGGAGTTCGTGCGCGCTGCGAGCCACAATGGGCTGCCGGTTTTTTTTCCTTCACGCGCGCTTTCTACCGACAACGCAGCCATGATCGCCGCCGCCGCCTATCCCAAACTCATGGCCGGCGAATTTGCCGATGAACATCTCTCAGCCGAAGCCTCGTTGCGCTTGGGGTGAGAAACTGACAACTGATCACTGACAACTACCTCGCATGATAGATTGAAAATCGCTGATGCAACTCCGCCCAGCGCGGTTCGAGATTCATCGCTCGCAGAAGATCGCGGGCTCGCTGTTGCTCATCTTTCTTCTCCAGGCGCTGTGGTTACTTGCGCATTTGCCGCTCAGCATGGCGGAAACGCGCAGCGTACTCGCCGGCGAGGCGCTCTGGTCGTCGCGTCCGCTGCTCTCGCGCGGCTCTCCTCTTATTCCCGGCGACAGCATTCTGGCGCTTCGCTGTGCCGGGTTGCTGCCGGCGATCGCGTCACGATTTCAGAGTCGCGCGTCGGTGTTCAGCATCTACGCTGCGCCGAATCGATGGCTTGTCCGTCTGCCTTTCGCGCTTTTCGGTTTGTGGCTGGGAGGAGCGCTGTGGTGGGTAGCGCGACGGCTTTTCAACGACACCGGCGGCTTTGTTGCATTAGCGCTCTACTGTTTTAGTCCGCCGGTACTCATCGCCAGCGCCACGGTGAACTCTGCCATCCTCGCGGCGTGGGGACTTTTTGGCCTCATTTTTACGGCGATCGGAGTGGCGCACACCATTTACGCTCCGCCGCGGAAATGGCGTCCACGAATTCTTTTGCTGGGAATCGCGATCGGACTCACTGCCGCCGCCAACCTGAGTGCCGCGCTGGCGGGACTCAGTCTCTCACTGCTAGTCATGCTTTATCTCACTCCAGGAAAACGGCTCGCTGCAGTTTCCATTCTGGGAATCGCATCCCTGCTTGGAGCAGTGGTCTTCTTTGGCTGCTTCGCCTTTAACGCGCGCGACCTCAGGGCAGCTGCAGTTCTTCCAGGCAAAGAAGCGCTTCAGCTCACCGCCGGCCGATTGTGGAGCTTTGCGGCTGCCGTGCCCGGGGCCATGCTGGAGATCGTCGCATTCATTGCTGCGCTCGTAGTCTTTTTGTCGTGGAAGCGCACGCGATATTTTGGCAATGCCGCTCCCTTGATTGCGGCGCTCGTCCTCCCCTGGTGGCCGGGACGCTTTTCCGCCGGCGCGTCACCGCTATGGGCGGTGCCCTTCGCCCTAGCTTTTGTAGGCGGGATCTACGCGGATTTATTTGAACCGGCGTTCTTCCGAGGGCGATTTCGCAAAAGCGTTCTGATTACGCTGTTTGTGTTGGTCGGGGCGAGCGCGCTTCTTGCCCTGCGTCTGGTAGTAACGGCGTGAGAAAGCTGTCAGCACCCAGCAGCCAGCGCAGTTGGGAACATTGCTATCGACGCGCCACGCAGAGCTGAGTGTCTGCCAAAAATCAAAGGCGCCCTAAGCAGGCGCCTTGTTGTGACAAGAGAGCGGTTACACGACGCGCGGCTGGCGGCGATCGACAAACATTTCCTTCTGCATCACCTGCTCCACCATGCGTTCGACCGTGGGCATGAACGGTTCAGAATTCATGATGGCAACTTGTCCGCCGCTGTGTCCGAGGGCGATAGCAACTTCGTTCCAGCGCAACAGGGGTGAACTCACGGGGATGTGCGTGGATTCGCGAGCCGGCTCAGGCTGCAAGAGGTAGCCCAACATCAGTGTAAGGGAAACCACATAAATGAACGGCGACATCTTGGCGACTGAATTCAGCTTGCTTACGTGTGAGTTGGCCGCGGCGCTGAAGATGAGGAGCTGAGCAAAAGCGTTGATGCCGAAGCCGAGAGCGAAGCCAAAGACTCGATTGCGCTTGGCCATTCCCAAATGATCCGAGCCGATGAAGAGGAACATCAGCAGCGCACATTGCATGACCGCGACGATGCGCTCAAAGCTGTTAACACCTACAATCAGCCAGTTCATTTTTAACGGCTGAAAGGCTGGGGTAGTAATGAAGACCACAAAGCCGATGAATAGGATGCAGCCGGCTGCCCATTTAAAGACAACTCTCGCCAGGTCCTGTAACCCCAGGAATGGCTTGAAGGCGGCGCAGAAGATTTCATACAGCACCGCGATGGTGAACATATCCGCCATTGCCGTACCCACCCAGTACACGGAGTAATAGACCCATGGGTACTGACTGGCATAGCGAAACAATGTAAAGCGCAAAATGTTATTCAGGGTCTGGAAAAGCAGGAACGAAAAGAGAAACTTGAACTGGGACAGCAGCTTACGTCTATACAGCAGGTAGGCGCAAAACACCTGAATCACGGGTCCGGCGACCCAGATCAACAATTGAGTAACTGGTAGGGCGGGCATAAATCACCTGTTCCGCAGGGAGCATAGCGTTTGCCCGCCTCCAGTTCAACCAAAATATCTACACTTTGGTAACCGTTACTCTTATGTAACTAGTTAATGGCACAGACGCCCGGGGGGCACAACGGACACGGATCAGAGCCAGATCCGAGCTGTCCTTTGCTAGTGCTGGTTGAGGCGGCGGCAGCCACAGCAGCAGCCATGGTCATCGTTGCGAACAGCAGACGGAGCGACTTTTTCATGGGAAACTCCCTAAGTTTAATGAGTAATCCTGATTACCGACGTAATCCAGTAACTGGTTACTTTGGTTATGGACAATATCAATGGGTACCGAATTTGAAAACACTTTTTTCTGTGGATATCTGTGGAAAACTAGGCCATCTCGCAGCCTGGGCTTTCGCTTCTGCGGGGAGTTTCTGTGCTCCTCGCAGCTCTCAAAATATGCTAAAATCAAGTAGTCTAAAAAGGCGATAAATCCCTGAATAATCAACCGTTTTCCGCCGCATTCCGCACGCATTTCCGGGCTGATTTGCAGGGCCGAATTCCGTCCTAATTTCGAATGGGGTCCCTTGAAAGAAACAGCAGCTACCAGGACGCAAGTGGAAAGAAAACAAAGTTCCGACGAGCAGCCGAGGCCGAAGAAGACAAACGGCAGCAACGGCGAATACACCGCTGACAGTATTCGGGCCTTAGAAGGGCTTGAAGCCGTACGCCTGCGCCCCGCCATGTACATCGGATCGACCGGCGAGATGGGCCTTCATCACCTCGTCTATGAGGTAGTGGACAACTCGGTTGACGAGGCGCTGGCAGGTCACGCTGACCGCATCGACGTGACCATTCATATCGACAATTCCATAACGGTAATCGACAACGGTCGCGGTATTCCTGTCGATGACATGGAGTATCACGGCGAAAAGCTGCCGGCGGCGCAGGTCGTCCTCACCGTCTTGCACGCGGGAGGAAAATTCGACTCCTCTACCTACAAAGTCTCCGGCGGATTGCACGGCGTAGGTGTGAGCGTAGTGAATGCGCTCTCGCACACGCTCGATCTCGAAATCTGGCGCGACGGGTTCGTGTGGGAACAGAATTATGCCAAGGGCATTCCCACAACGAAATTCAAGAAAACCGGTACCACGAAGAAGCGCGGCACCAAGGTCCATTTCCTTCCGGACAAGGAGATCTTCTCGGTTGCCGAATACAACTACGACACACTGGCGCAGCGACTGCGCGAGCTGGCATTCCTGAACAAAGGCCTGACCATTACGCTCACCGACGAGCGCTCGACTGACAGCAAGACAGGCGAGGCTAAGCACGCCGAATTCAAGTACAGCGGTGGCATCGCCGAATTCGTGAAGCATCTCAATCGCGGCAAGCAGGTTCTGCACGATAAGCCGATCTACACGGAAGCCGAGCGCGACGGCGTGGCGATGGAAATCGCGCTGCAATACAACGACGGCTATTCCGAATCGGTGTTTTCGTTCGCCAACAACATCAACACCGTCGACGGCGGCACGCACCTCTCCGGTTTCAGAACCGCACTTACGCGCACCATCAATTATTCCGGCAGCAAGCAGTTGGGGCTGCTCAAGGAGAGTGAAAGCCTCTCCGGCGACGACGTGCGCGAAGGCTTGGTGGCAGTCGTAAGCGTGAAGCTCTCACAGCCCCAGTTCGAAGGCCAAACCAAGGGCAAACTCAATTCCGACATTGCGGGAATCGTGCAGGCCGTGGTTAACGAACGCCTGGGCGCGTACCTCGAACAGAATCCCACCGTAGCTCGCCGCATCATCAACAAAGCCATTGAAGCAGCCCGCGCGCGTGAGGCAGCACGCAAGGCGCGCGATCTCACCCGGCGCAAAGGCGCGCTTGATGGCGGAGGATTGCCAGGCAAACTGGCCGACTGCTCCGAACGCGCGGCGGATCGCTGCGAAATCTATCTGGTCGAGGGCGAGTCTGCCGGCGGCACGGCCAAGCAGGGACGCGATCGGCGCTTCCAGGCGATTCTTCCGCTAAAGGGAAAGATCCTGAATGTCGAGAAGGCGCGCTACGACAAGATGCTGGGCCACGAAGAAATTCGCGCCATGATTACCGCGCTGGGATGCGGTATCGGCAAGGAAGACTTCGACCCTACGCGTCTGCGCTACGGCAAAGTCATCCTCATGACCGACGCCGACGTGGACGGTTCCCACATCAGGACTCTCCTGCTCACGTTCTTCTTCCGGCACATGACGGAGCTGATCAAGCGCGGACATGTGTACATCGCGCAGCCGCCGCTCTACAGGATCAAGAAGGGGAAGTTCGAGCAGTACATCAAAGACGACCGCGAGTTCGTAAAAGTCATGGTTCGCCGCGCGGCCGACGGCATGACGATCCGCTACGGCGAAGGCGCCGCCAAGCTGGAGGGTCCTGAGCTCACGAAGTTCATGACCAAGCTCAACGAATACCTGGCTTTCTTCGACAAGGTAAACAAGCACCTGCGTCAGGAACGGATCACCGAGCTCCTGGGAAAGATCGACTTCACTGCCCGCGCCGATTTCGAAGGCTCCGAGAAGAGCGTTCCCGCAAAAGTGAAGGAACTGGAAAAGCGGATCAAATCCTTGGTGAAGGATCTTGGCCTTAAGTCGGTCGAGACCCGGCACGAAGAAGAGCACAACACTTGGCTCGTGAGCTTCGTCGATTCGCAAGGAGCCGAGCGCCTGATCAGTTGGGAGCTCATTACGTCGCCGGAATACCGGCAGATGATCTCCAAATACAAACAGATCGCAAACTACATGGAGCCACCGTTCGTCATCGAGCACGCGCCGCGCGGGGAGAAGCCGAAAGCCGGCGAGAACGAAGAGGCCGAGACTCCGATTGCCGCCGTGGAAAACGCGAAGCAGGAAAAGGGCGCGGCTAAGCGCAAGACAACCGTCGAGCCGGTGGAGAAGCAATCGCCGACAGAGCTATTCGAGTATGTCCTCAGCCAGGGAAAGAAGGACTACGACGTCCAGCGTTATAAAGGCCTGGGCGAGATGACTTCAACCCAGCTTTGGGAAACGACGATGAATCCCGAGATCCGCAGCCTCATGCAAGTGAAGCTGGAGGACATCGCCGAGACCGAAACTATCTTCACCACGCTCATGGGCGAAGACGTGGAAGCGCGCCGCAAGTTCATCGAAGAGAACGCGCTCGATGTGAAGAATCTGGATATCTGAGAGCTGCTAAGCTCCTGAGCTTCTAAGCTGCTAAGCCAGGTCCTACATTGGCACTTGCGACAGAAAACTCGCGCCGTCTCCGTGTGCCTCCGGCACTTTGAGACCCTGTGCCGATTCCGATTCGGGAATCGCGTCCACCTTACCCATTCGCTACCGCGAACGGTTCTGACTATTCGTCTCCGGTGAATGCCGCCAGCAATGGGCGCGAGCCTAGCGACGTCCGGAAGCCATAGAGCGCCAGCGCCAACACGATGAGCACCGGCACGAATCCGCGGGAGAAGTACCAGCGCGAGGGATCAAGGCCGAGTGGAGCATTGATCAGCAAGGCGACGCAGGTGTAGCCGACCGTCAGGGCGAGCAATCCAAAGCGCAGCAGCACGAAGACTATCAGGGCTGCTACGAGAATGGCGTAGGTGGTTTCCGCAATCACGTTCTCGTTGCCCAGCAGCGTAAGAGTGATGCAGGCGGCCACCAGCAGAGCCGAGAGCCAATAGTTGCGCGCGCGAATTCTGATGAGCACGAACATGAACAGGATCGTCAGCGCGCTGAAAACGCCGCCGGTCAGCTCCTGCAGTAAGAGCCCGGTAAAAGCGGCGGTGCTGCCGACTATCGCGCCATCGTTGTTGATTGGAGTTTGCCCGGTGAGATGGAACCATGCCGGCAGTCCGTTTACGATCTCTGCCCCGAGTACGTTGAGCAATGCGAAAAGGCAGCCAGCCAGAACATCGCGGCCGACTTGCGGATCGCGGAAGTTGCCGCGCCAGATGCGCGTCCAGGAGACCAGGAACTCCGGCCAGCGGCTGCGCACCACCGGCTCCAACGCCACGTAATAAATCCAGAGGATTGCCGAGACAAACAGCGCGAGAGCGGTTGGAACCACCAGCTGCCCGAACTCGCCGCCGACGTCTGCTACGTGATGTGCGAGCAGCAGCCGTCCTGCCGTACTTCCGACGAAATAAAAAGCGGCTAGATGAAACGCGCCTTTGCGATCGCCGCGTCCGAGACGGACATTCCGCCGGGCCAGGAACACTGCCACAACCATCAGCACGAATCCTCCGCACACAATGGTGGTGAGGGCTATCACGGTGCTGCTGCGACGAGTGTCATCGATGGTCCACTCCGGTCTGGTAAGCCATGGAGGAATGGTGCGGAAGTACACCGCTTTGCCGGCCAGGGACGCGGCGGTGACGTGCACGGGAGCGGCGTCACCGGGATAAGTCCCTTCCCAGTCACGCCTTAAGTCGAAAGGTTCGTCGGGAATCCATTTCGGTCCGACAGGTTTGAAGGCGTTGAAATCGAGCCCCGCTGCCTCGAACATCCATCGCCAATCTGGTTCATTGCCGGGAGCCATCGCTTGTTCCTGATTTGGAACTGCACGAAACAGCCTCAAGCGTCCCAGGGAATCGAGTGAGATCTGCACCATCCCTGTGCGGTTCATCGGGGGATCCTCCCAGCGCACCTGGGAGCTGGGATTTTCGGGGATCATCGGCGCCGGCGACTGGCGGTAGTCAAAGCTGAGCGCCCCAGGGTCGGAACCGGTAATGGGCTGTCCTTTCGGTGAAGGCAGCTTATTCGCATTGCGGTGAAGCAAGTAAGGATAGTTGCGAGAGAACAACCAATGCCTGTCCGCCGGGCTGGGATATCCGGCCTTAGCAGCGATTTCAGTTGCACGATCTTCAAATACGTCGGGACTCTTGCTCAGGGGGTACAGCGCCAAGTCGTCGGCGTAGCGCGCTGTCCAAAGCACCGCGGCAAAAATTGCGAGCAGAGCGCAGAGGGCGGCAAGGGCATAGCGCGGGGAGATGGCCTCTTCGCGTCCGGCGGCCGCCACCATTTGCGGCGACGGCGTTTCGCCGGCTGCGAGAGCCGCTTGCAAGGGATCTCCTCCGGGCAATGCGGCCGAAACTTCGAGTGCCGTTTTGGGACGGCGGGCGGGCTCCACTTCCAGGCAGCGCAGGATTACCCGCACCGCCAGCGGATCGAGATCGCGGACTACCTCACTGGGATTCGTGGGTGAACTGCGCTCGCGCTGGCGAATCAAGTCGGCCAGCGTGGCTCCTTCGAACGCGCGCTTGCCGGTGAAGATCTCGTAGAGCACCAGACCGAGTGAGTAGATGTCGCTCTGGATCGTGACTTCTTTGCCCGCAAGCTGCTCCGGCGCCATGTACGCCGGAGTGCCGGAGCTGATCTCCGAGCCTTGAATTTCGGTAGCGACGCCGGCGAGTCCGAAATCCATAATGCGGACCTTGCCCCGGTCGTCGAGCATGATGTTCGCCGGCTTCAGGTCGCGATGCAGCACGCCGTGATCGTGAGCCACCGCGAGACCGGCGCAAATCTGGCGCGCAATGTCGGTGGCTTTGTCCTGCGGCAGTCGGCCGATCCTCCGCAAGAGTGTCGAGAGGTCCTCGCCGTCGACGTACTCCATGCTGATGAAGGGAACGCCGTTGGCTTCACCGATATCAAACACGCGGCAGACGTTGGGGTGAGAGATCTCGCGGGCGATGCGAACCTCACGATGAAAACGTGCCAGTGCAGCGCCGTCCTGCACCAGTTTCTCGGGAAGAAATTTGAGGGCCACGTCCTGATCGAGCTTCAGGTCTTCCGCGCGATAGACCTCGCCCATACCGCCGCGGCCGATGAGCGCGACTATGCGGTAACGGTCTGCCAGCAATGTGCCGGGCAGAATGCGTCCGCTCTCAGCGCGAAAAGAACTCGTAGAGATGCGACTGGAAGAAGCGGAAGTTGAAGACGACGGCGCAACCGCCGCAGGAGATGACGGACTGCGGTCCACCGTGACCTGCACATCGGAACCTGACGAGCTCGACGTGCCACAGTTCGGACAAAAGCGCGCCGAATCACTCAATCCGCTTCCGCAATGATGGCAAAAGGGCATGAAAGAAGCAGGGTACAGGGAACAGGGTACAGGGAACAGGGAGGAGATGCTTTCCCTGTAACCTGTCACCTGTCCCCCCGTCACCTATTTTTTTAAGTACTCCGCGGGAATCGGAGTCTCGGGCGTTTCTCCCTCCCACATGATGGTGAGAATCCACCAGCGCTTACCGTCATTCATGAGTTGAAAGCTGTTGATGCCGCGCTGGAATGGCTGCGCGTCGGCTGCGTTGTGGCGCGACTCGTACGTGCTGAAGACGTGCGCGATGTTGCCGAACTTGTCGACCTTGTTGGCTACGCCGCGTTCGAAGAAGCCTTCTTTTTCAAGGAAGGGTGCAGACCGCTCGACATAATCATCGGGGGAAAGCACGCGGGCCCGGTAGTCAGAATCACCTGGGCGTTTGCCCACCGGAATGAGCCGCGCTCCGGAATAAAACAACGAGCGGAAGCGGTCCCAGTCGCGCTTCTTGCCCGCCGGTCCTGAGATTACGTCGTAAGTGGCAGCGAGAATCGAGTCAATCGACTGCACGTCGTCCTGCTTGGCCTGCGGTGCGGAAGGCGCGGGAGTCTGAGCCGGTGGCGGACCAGATTGGGAAAATCCTGCAGAAAGAAAAAACAGTAATAGCGTTGCAGCTTTGATCATCTTCATCTCCAGAACCTGCGGTCGAACAGGAACGCAGCAGAAATGCCCGACAGTATAAATGGGCCTGTCAGAACCGACTGCGGCACGGGATCGGGCGAGCGGAATCGAGCCACCATTCCCTGTCGGGAATGTACCAAACAACAATCAGCCGTCACGACGACGCGTCGAAAGGGTCTGAAGCATATAGTCCACGGCTGATCCTGGATTAAGCAACGTGA
>JAFAUE010000028.1 GCA_019243475.1 Acidobacteriota bacterium
TGGCCGCTGTGTAATGGCGATGTTCTGCCGAAAGCGGCACAGGTGCAGACCATGATCGAGTTCACGCATCGGGTAAGCAGCGGCCTGGCATTTATCAGCGTGCTGGCTCTGTGCGTGTGGTGCTGGCGGCGGACGTCGAGGCGAGAAGCGGCGCGTCTTACCAGCGCGGTCGCGCTCGGCTTCATGATCAATGAGGCGCTTCTCGGAGCTCTGCTGGTGAAGCTTCACCATGTGGCGCAGGACACGTCGATCGCTCGCGCGGTTTTTCTGTCGATGCACTTTGCCAACACTCTGCTGCTGTTGGCGTGCGTAGCAGTGACGGCTTACCTGCTTTCCCAAGGTCCACGAAAATCGGTGGTCGTTGCACGAGCTGGGGAAAAGATCATGATCGGAGCAGGCCTGTTGGCCGCGATGGTCATGGGAATCACCGGATCGCTTGCGGCGCTCGGAGATACGTTGTTTCCTGCCTCTTCTTTGCGCTCCGCGCTCAAGCAAGACTTTTCTTCGTCGAGCTATTACCTGGTGCGTCTGCGCTGGATGCATCCGCTGGCGGCGATTATCGGGGGCCTTTATATCCTTTGGCTGATTCGCAAGAGCTTTAGCGGACGGATCGGATCTCGCTTGCCTGTCCTGGTGACGACGTTGTTGCTCGTTCAAGTTGGACTCGGCATCGTCAACGTCCTGCTGCTAGCGCCGGTGTGGCTGCAGATTGTCCACTTATGCGTCGCGGACATGTTTTGGATCTCGCTGGTGCTTGCCTCTGCAGACGTGCTCCTGGGCGATGCCGGCGTTCACCGCTTCACGATCGAGGTTCCAGCTGAACAGCCGGCAAGCTGCTGAGCGTCTAAGCTGCTCAGCATCTAAGCGAGATCGATTCGCTCCGGAATCAGACTCATCATTGACTGTGCGGCTTAGCTCGCCCACACTTCCAGTCGTGACCATCCTGATTGTCTGCGCGGATGAGGGCCGGCGTGAACAGCTGAAGACTGCCATTCACTCGGCCGGCTTTCGAACCATTTCCGCCAACGGTCTTGATGCCGCGTGGACCCGCACCGATTATTTCGATTTTGGCGCGGTGGTCCTCGATCACGAATTTCGCGACGACGTCGCCGCGTCTGCTTTTCGTCAGCGATACATCACGCTGGGTTTCGATGAGGAGTGTCGGCCGGAAACCCTGGCGATCGAGCTGGCAAACCTTTTTCATCGCGCGTCGGAGCTGGTGCAGTGAAGCGGCTCTCGGCTATTGGCTTTCGGCTAAACAGAGCCGCTGAGCTGCTAAGCCGACAGCTGAACCCACGGCAAAACATAAAGACCTGATCGGGCGTATGATCGCTATAGGCCTGAACGACGCCTGAAGCAGACCGGACTTGGTCGCTGTTCCACACGATCCCATTGCTTGACCAGCGATTTACCCTCCACCGCTCGACAGCCGCACGACTAAGGAGAGAAAAAACGTGAGAGAAGATACGCCCCGATGCGAGACGTGTACCTATGACAGCCGATGCGATCCGGTAAGTCCTGTCAGTAAGTGTCTTTATTGCGGAAATTATCCGCTGCCCAAGAAACCTTCCGAGTCCACTCCGAAGCAAAAATGAGATGTCGCAGCCTGGCGGTAAAAGGGCCCTGAAAGAGAGTCTATCGAATGATTTCCCAAAATTGTACTTGCGGGCATGCCAAGCGCGACCACAACATTGTGAAGTCCGCGCATAACGGCGCCTGCAAAGTATGTCTGTGCGATTCCTATCAGCCGGTGGTCGCCGAGCCTGTTGTTCCAGTTTCGGAAATTGCGCCAAGTTAGTCGCGTCGCCCGTCGGGGGAACTATGCTTGCACGCCACAAGAGAGCGCGGTCAGAGATGAAATCCGCGGAGAAGAAGCTGAAAGATGCGCGGACGAAGTACGCAAAGGCTAAAGAGGCCACCGCCAAAGCGCTGAAAGGCGTGAACGACGCCAAGGCTCGTCTGGCTGCAGCGCAGGAATTGTGGGAGTCGTGAAAGAGCTTCTGAGCTGCTAAGCTGCTGAGCTTGTCAGCCGGGGCGAAGACATCGAAGCCGCGGAGCTCCGAAGCCACGGAGCTGAAAGCACCGCAATACAAAAAGACCCTTAGACTCTGTCCGCCGGTGGTGGACTTCGCTCCGGGTGCTCGAAGCAAGCTCAGAAGCTGAGGAGCTTAGAAGCCTAGAAGCTCAGAAGCTCAGAAGCTTAGAGGCTTAGAAGCTCAGAAGCTCAGCAGCTTAGAAGCTTTTCTCCCCCGCAATCCGTTTTGCCTCTGTTACTACACTGGCCTTGAGGCTTTCCGGCGCAAGTACAGCTGCGCGGCTGCCCAGGCCGAGGGCTACGAAGCGAGCTTGATCTTCGCTGTCAAAATCGAGGCTTACGGCGACATGGCCGTCTGAGTCCGATGGCGCGAGTTCCTTTCCGGTATGCCATTCCAGGAGCCATTTGGCCGTTGTGGCTTCCACGCGGAAGGTCGCGGTGAAGCGAGTGCGTTGCTCAGCGAGCTGTCTTGTGGTTGCAGTCCAATGCGCCCCGAGGTTGAAATCGCGAGGACGTTTCGAGGGCTTGGCGAGCAGCGTCGCTTTTTCAATTCGGGAAACACGAAAGGTGCGCATGCCTGCCGGCGTGTTGGCGACCAGATACCACACGACTCCTTTGGCCACCAGCCCGAGCGGATCGACGGTGCGCTCGGAGCGCTGTCCGTTGGGCTTGCAGTAGACGATGGCCAGCTTGCGATCGCGCGCGACCGCGTCCTGCACGATCGGCAGCATGGCGAGGTTTTCCGTGGACGGCCGCCATCCCGTGGTGTCGACGTAGAGCCGCTGTCGGATGGACGCTGCCTGCTCCCGCAAGGACGTGGGCAGCGCGGCCATCAACTTTTCCAACGCGCGTTCGGCAGCCGACGCCAGGCGCGGGTCTCCGATGATCCTGGGCTGCGCCATCATCAGCGCGCGCAACTCGGAGACGTCGAGGCCAGGAACCTGGGTGCGCCAGTTTTCGTCGAGCTGCCAGCCGCCCTGCGCACCGCGCACGGCAAATACCGGCACACCGGAGGCGCTGAGCGCTTCCATGTCGCGATGCACCGTGCGCTCGGAAACTTCGAGGCGCTCGGCGAGTTCGCGCCCCGTCATGCGCACATGTGCCTGCAAGAGCAACAACATCGAAAGTAGACGGTCAGCGCGCAAAGGCTTCCTCCCAGGGCTGATTAGGCGTTCGCACTCGGACTCGTTGTCGGAACGGTAATGCCTGTGAGCGCCGTCCTGCTGTGCGCCACCTTGGACGCTCGTGTCCTATCCGGTTTTCCGGTCTCAAAATTTTAATGCTTAATTATGACATTGGATGTCATATATCGCCATTTAAGGTCGTGTGCATTCAGAAAGGATGGCAGCAAATGAAGATGCGATTGGCGGACCTTTTTATTGCGGATATTGAGCGCGAGGCAGAAGCTACGCGACATGTGATCGAGCGTGTCCCGCTGGGACGAAACGATTGGAAGCCTCACGAGAAGTCAATGGACCTGGGAAGGCTCACTGTACTGGTGGCGACGATGGTGGGCTGGGTGGAGTTCATGGTGAACTCCGACGAGCTTGATATCGCTCCGGTTAATGGACCGGCGTATCAGCAGCCGGCTTTCGAATCGCGCGAGCAGGTGCTGCAGTTGCACGAAGACGGGCTGCAAAAGGCGATTGCCGCGCTGAAGAAAGCGAGCGATGAACATCTGGAGAAGACGTGGAAGTTCATGGCTCGCGGGCACGTGATCAGCGAGCTGCCGCGGCACATCAACATTCGCGACATGGTGATCAATCACCTGGCACATCATCGGGGTCAGCTGACAGTTTATCTGCGGCTGACCTCAGCCTCTGTACCCGCGATCTACGGTCCATCGGCAGATGAGGGGAAAGAGATGTTTGCGTAAGCAGCTACTGAGCTTCTCAGCTACTGAGCTGCTGAGCTCAAAACAACGGCAAGAGCGAGAAGCGTGGCATTCGGTCGGCCGTCGGCGAATCGAGTGCTACGCGGCGTACTTCTGTGCGTCCTTCTTCTTGAATTCGAGTCCCATTCCAGGCCGGCTCAAATCAGGTACGAGGTCGCCGTGAACGGGAACTGCGGCGCCGTCGAAGAACATCTGCTCGATGCGGGCGTGGTCGTGGAAATATTCGATATGGCGACACTCGATGGCGGCGCAGCAGGGATGGCAGTGGATCGATGGTGAAGTGTGAGCGGAGAAGGGCGTGTGAAAACTCTCCGCGAGCACGCTTGCCTGCAGAAAGCCGCTAACGCCTTCGCAGCGGGTGGCATCGGCCTGCAGCACATCGACGGCTCCGGCTGAGAGCATGTTGCGGAAGTAGTATTCGTCGTAGCCGTACTCTCCCGCGGCGACTTCCATTCCCGCGGGGACGCGTTCGCGAACGAAGCGCAGGCCATCGAGATCGTCGGATGAAACCGGCTCTTCGAACCAGCGGACGTCATAGGCGGTAAACGATTCCGCCATCGCGAGCGCCTGCTGGCGCGAATAAGCTCCGTTGGCGTCAACGAAGAGCTGGACGTCCTTCCCGATGGCTTCGCGAGCGGCTCGAACACGCGCCGCATCATCTTCGGGACGGGAGCCAATTTTCATCTTCACCATGCGGATTCCTTGCCTGGCCCACTCGGCGAGCTGCTTCTGCAGGCGATCGACGCTGTAGGAAGTGAAGCCGCCGCTGCCGTAAATGGGAATGCGCTCTCGCGTCTTGCCGAGCAGAACAACCAGCGGAACTCCGAGGAGCTTCGCTTTGAGGTCCCACAGCGCCGTGTCGATGGCAGAGATTGCCATCGACGCAATGCCTGGCCGGCCGATGTTTCGAACCTGCCGCCGCATGGAACTCCAGATCTGGGTAGTCGCGAGCGCGTCGTGACCTTCCACCAGCGTGCGCAGGGTGCCATGGATCAGAGTAGCGACGGACTCGTCGCCATACGTGTAGCCGATTCCCATCTGATTGGCCGCTTCGAGCTCGACCAGAACCATGGTGGTTTTGTTCCAGGAAAATGTTCCGTCGGCTTCCGGCGCGTCGGTGGGCACAGTGAAGATTGAAGTGCGTAGATTCTTAATAACTTCGCGCGATTTCATCGGCCTACTCAGAAAGATTCAGGAAAGCGAGTGAGAGTTGTTAGCTGCGACGCAGCTTTGCAAGGCGACATTGTCAACATGCAGCGGAGATGCTCAAGGGGTTAAAGAGAAACGCCGGACGAGGGCGTCCGGCGCTCCGGGGTGTAGAAGGCGTTCTGTTTCTCGAAACTAGTTGATGTCGAACTGCTCCTGGTGGAGCAGGGGATCGCTCTTCACGATGATGGTCTTGCCGGTAAGCTCCTCCATCTCCTGCAGCCAACGGCCATTGCTCGCCTTCAGAGCTTTTACGACTTCCGGGTTCACTCGCAGCATCACGTCGTGGCGCTCGAATTGCCTCGACATCTTGCGCATCTCTACATAGATCTCGTTGCAGACGGTCTGCACGCTCTTGATCATTCCCGTTCCGGAACAATAGACGCATGCTGTGGACAGCGTACGCTCCAACGATTGCTTTACGCGCTTGCGGGTGATTGCCACCAATCCGAAATCGTTGAACTGCAGGACCTTCGAGGGTGCGCGGTCGTTCTTGAGCTCTTCTTCCAGCGCCTGCATCACTTTTTGGCGGTTGCGGCGCTCGTCCATGTCGATGAAGTCGATAACGATGATGCCGCCGAGATCGCGCAAACGGATTTGCCGCACGATCTCTTTGATGGCATCGACATTCGTCTTCACGATCGTGTCTTCCAGGCGCTGAGTCTTACCGACGTATTTGCCTGTGTTGATATCGATCGCAACCAGCGCCTCGGTCTGGTTAATCACGATGTAGCCGCCGCTCTTGAGCCATACCTTCGACTTGAGCGCGTTATTGATCTCCTCGTGAATGCCGAACTGCTCGAACAGCGGGGTGTCTTTGGTGTATAGCTTGGCGCGGCGCACCATCGACGACTGAAAACGTCCGAGGAAGCGGACGATTCGTTCGTATTCCTGCTCGCTATCCATCCAGATGCTGGTGAAGTTGCTCGTGACTTGATCGCGCAGAATGCGTTCGACGAGGTTCAGATCGTGATAGATCAGTGCCGGAGCCTTGCTGTTTTCCGCGCGACTCTTAATGTCGTTCCACAGGTTGATCAGGAAGCGCAGATCGGAGCGCAGGTCTTCTTCGCTTGCTCCAGCGGCGGCGGTGCGCACGATGAAGCCGCCATGTGCGTTGCCCTTCTCGCTTATGAGAACCCGCTTTAGACGTTGGCGTTCCTCGTCAGAACCAATCTTGCGCGAGACGCCGACATGGTTCACCGTCGGCATGTACACCAGGAACCGGCCGGGCAGCGCTATATGGCTTGTGATACGTGCGCCTTTTTTCGCCATTGGCTCTTTGGCGATCTGCACCAGGATTTCCTGTCCTTCTTTCAGCAATTCGCTGATGGTCGGCTGTGATTCGCGCTGGATGTTGCGGCGTCCGCGCATCGGACGGCGCCCGCGCCCGCGGCGGAAGCGATCGTGCTGGTTGCGTTCCGGCCGCTCGACCCGCTGCTGGAATCCGGCGGTGCTGGCTGGAGCACGAAGCTCAGCCCGTCCATCTTGGAACTGCTCGTTGTCTTGGTCCTCTTCGTCTTCTTCGCCGGCGGAATCGGATTCCGCTTCCTGTTCCGCAGCCGCCTTCAGCGCGAACAGCGGCTCGTCTTCTTCTTCTTGCGTGCCATTTTGGGGTAAAAAGCTTTCGCCTTCTTCTACGGCATGATCTTCGCCGTCAGAAGACTCGTGGTCGCGCAGCCCGAGACGCTGAATCACATGCGCTTCGCGAACGGCCTCTACCAGCTGCTCGGCGTTTTCGGCATCGAGCGTTTCTTCTTCCAGCTCTTCGTAGATCTCCTCGTCGAGATGGTCGCCAACTGTGGGAATCTCGGTTTCTTCTTCTTCAATTACTTCTTCTTCAATCACGCCCGAGCCAAATTCGTGCGCAACAGGTTGGTTCTCCTCGGAGACGGAACTGGGCGCAGAGGACTCCGTGGATGCACCGGACAGCTGCCGTGGCAGGTCTTCGCGAGAGCCGTCGGACGTAACGGCATCCGGTACTATGGCACGGCTTTGTTCCATCTCGGGAGAGGCTGTTTCCGTAGATGGAGTAGTGCTCTCGTTGCGGTATTTCGCCAGCGACTCGCCCGGGAGGGCAAAGACCGGAGGTCCGGAAGGTGCAGCTTCCCAGCGCTCCCGTTCAGGACGCCGGTTGGGGCGCTCCCAGCGCGGGCTTCGTCCAGAGCGCTCCTGAGATGCTGGAGGACGGTGGGAACCGGGCTGAGCTTCCTCGGTCTGGCTCCGACCGCGATACTTTGAAATCGACTCACCCGGCAGAACAGAAAAAGAAGAACTGCTTTGTGGCGTCGGCGGCTGCGTACTTGGCGGCTCCTGGCGGTGATGCTGTTGAGGAGCTTCTTCTCGTGCAGCTTCTCTTGGAGAACCATTCCCCTCGGCTTCGGCTGAGTCGCCCTGCCGATACTTCGAAAGCGACTCTCCAGGAAGCACGACTGAGTCATCCGACTCGTCTGCACCCTCCTCGACATTTTCGGGGCTCGCGGCAGAGGCGTCGGACTGCTGCTGTTCAGGGAAGCTGCCGCGGCGACGGCGTCCTCGGCGTCCTCGCCACCGGCGCGGACCGCGATCAGAGCCTGGGCCAGATTCGTTTTCGTTTTGGGATTCCGGCTCGGATGTTCCGGAAGGCTCCGCGCTAGGAGCACTCGGCTGCCTGGTGGACTGTGGCTGCTGTTGCTGCGCATCCGAGTGCGCCCGACCGGAAACCTGCTCGAAGTCTTCCTGATCTTCCTGTTCTTCGAGAAAGTCGGTTACGTACAGGAAGGCGTCGCGCTCCAGGCCGATGTCCACGAATGCGGACTGCATTCCGGGAAGGACTCGGGTTACGCGACCTTTATAAATCGAACCCGCCAACGTGTATTCGTTCTCACGCTCAAAGTAAATTTCGGCGAGTCGTTCATCCTCAACTACCGCAACTTTGGTTTCGTGCGGAGTGGAGGAAATGAATAATTCTTTTGCCATGCATACTCCAATTCACGGCAAGCTTGAGGGTCAGGAAGCCTGAGCCTTCAGACGGATAGACCTGGAGTGCTGCTGGGCATGAAGAATTTCAGTGGGAACGTGTAGGCGGGAGGATCCGAAGCGGTGAAACGGAACGCCTCTTCGAACTCTTAAACCTATCGCGATCATGCTCGCGGCCTTGCTGCGGGAAGGACTTGTGGCCACTTGCCGTCTGCGGTGAAGCGAATTCGGCTGGGCCGTTATCCCGTCCTTCGATGCAGCTTAACGGGACTCTCGGTTCTTATCCGGCTCCCTCAAGTTGCCGGGCGCCCTCATCTTCGTGGAGGGCTTAACGTAAATGTCGTTAGCGTCTCTTGACGCAAACACCAGGCAGCCAATGCGGCCCGGTTTGAAACTCTGGCTCCGTCTCGGCGGAGATTGGGCTCGTCGCCCGCAAACTTTACAGCTCGATCAGTTCACGAATCTGCGCATGCGGATGTTATTCACAATGCCCAGGGCCAAAAACGTGAACAGAACTGACGATCCGCCATAACTCATCAACGGCAATGGGATACCAGTCACGGGCATAAATCCGACTACCATGCCCACATTGACGAGAATATGAAAGACCAGGACGGCTACCACGCCCATAATAATCAAAGTTCCGGCCCGGTCAGGTGCGGTTTGAGCGTTCTGAATCAAACGCATCAATACGATGAAGTATAACAGCAGGACTAACAGGCACCCCACAAACCCGTGTTCTTCGGCAAAAGCCGCCATAATGAAGTCGGTGTAGGGAATAGGAATAAATGCTCCCTGGGTCTGGGTTCCTTTAAGAGCTCCTTTACCGATAAGACCACCCGAACCCACGGCTATCAATGACTGCTGAATTTGGTAGCCCGAGCCTTTCGGATCGGCTTCAGGTTCGCTGAAGCTAGTGAGCCGGGCCTTCTGGTACGGTTTCAGCCCCCAACGCCATATGGGATAGATCATCGCCGTTCCGAGCAGCAGGATGGCAATTGCATGCTTGAACTGAAGCCCTCCGAGGAACAATGCGCAGACCAGTACCGGAACATAAGTAAGAGCAGTTCCCAAGTCGGGCTGCTTTAATACAAGAGCCATCGGAACGCCGGCGATCAGGAACGATTTAACGATGTCACGGACCGTGACGTCACGGCCAACAAGGTCGGAAAAATATTTTGCCAGCGCAAGAATCAGAACCAGCTTGATCCATTCTGAGGGCTGAAAGTGCTGGCCGCCGGGTAAGGCGATCCAGCGCCTGGCGCCAAGGACTCGTTTTCCAACCAGCGCCACTGCGAACAGCGACAGGATAGAAGCCCCATAAAACCAATGAACGTTCTCGAGGAGCACCTGGTAATTGACCAGGGACGTCAAGAACATGATGATCAAACCCGCAATGATCCAGTAAATCTGCTTGGTTTCGAAGCCTACAAACTTGGTTTGCCGCGTAGCGCTGTAGATTTCGAAGACGCCAACTGCGCAGATCAGCAGCACGAAAGCGAGCAGCACCCAATCGAAGTCGCGAAACGAGATGAAGCGCCGCATCAGTGGACCCTAGCGGCGATCGTGGGAGGACTAGCCAGAAGGGCGGCTGGCTCAAAAGGCTTCGGCGCTTGAGGTTTGTTGGGAATCTCCAGATTGCCGGCGAGCATCCGGTCCGAGACTCCGTCTTCGGCCTTGCCTTCACTCCAGACTCCGGAAAGCTGGATCGGATGGCCCTCTTTATCCACGGCAGCATAGTTGTTGTCGTTACGCAGCTTGCGTTGCTTTTCGACCCAGGCATGGATTACCTGCGCGGCCATGCGTGCTGCCAGTCTGCCGTGTTCGCCACCCTCGAAAAGAACTGCAACGACGATATCGGGATTGCGGCGGGGGGTCACGCCCACAAACCAGCTGTTGTCTTTGTACTGGTTGGCTTTCACACCAACAGCTTTGCGCAAATTATTGCTGATGACCTGTGCACTGCCCGTCTTTCCCGCAAAATCAATGCCGGGTAGATGCGCGCTTGGAGCCGTGCCCCCGGCGTTTACAACGTCAGACATTGCATCCGTGATCGTTTCCCAACCCCTGGGATCGAGGTCAATCTTCTTCACCTCGCGCTCGCGGTTCGCTACTTCCACGTACTGCTGCGGGAGTTCGTCAGGGAATGCGACGTGCGGGCGGACCAGGCGGCCCCCACTGGTGATGGCAGCAATGGCTCTCGCCAGTTGAACAGGCGTAGTCGCAACTGCGCCCTGACCGATGCCGACAGAGATGGTTTCACCCGCGAACCATTTTTGCTTGAAGACTCGAGCCTTCCAATCCTCTGACGGCATCACTCCAGAAACTTCCTGAGGCAGATCGATGCCGGTCTTCTGTCCAAGTCCGAATTGCTGCGCGTACTTCGCGATCCGGTCAATGCCGAGCTTTTCTGCGAGGGTGTAGAAGAAAACATCACAGGACTGATAAATGCCTTTCGCCAGATCCACCGGGCCATGCACACGGTGTTCCGACGTTACCCAGCACTTGAAATAACGACCATAAAATGTCGCGCCCCCGGGGCAATTCACGTGCAGGTCTTGGGCTATACCTTCCTGCACTCCAGCGACGGACATGATGATCTTGAATACCGACCCTGGCGCGAGTTGGGCTTGGATGGCTTTATTCAGAAGTGGTTTGGCGGGATCACTCACCAGCGCATTCCACTCCTTGCTGCTAATGCGTACCGAGAAGGCATTGGGATCGAAGGTTGGCCGGCTCACCATGGCCAGGATTTCGCCCGTATGCGGATCCATCGCGACTACCGCGCCGTTGCGATCAGCCAAAGCTTCTTCAGCCGCCATTTGAATGTCGAGATCGATGGTGAGCTTGAGTGAATGTCCGGGAACAGCAGGATCGGTGCTAAGACGTCCAACTTCCTTGCCATGGCTATTGACGACCGCGCGCCGCGAGCCGTCCTTGCCGATCAAAATGTCGTTATAGAACTGCTCGACACCGCTCTTGCCGACCACTGCTCCAGGCTGATAAAGCTCGAATTGCGGCGAATTCAAATCTTCTTCACTGACTTCCCCCACGTAGCCGATCAGGTGCGCCAGGAATCCATTCTTCGGATATAGCCGGCGGTGGACCATGATGGTTTCGAGCTCCGGCAATTCGTCGCGATGAGCTTCGATGAATGCTTGGTCGTCGGGAGTAATGTCGTCCTTCAGCAAGATTGGCGTGTTCTGCGTGTTGCCCATGCGCCGCATGCGATCGCGGATTTCGTCCTGGCTCATGTGCAGGCCCGCCGCAATTTTTGCTATGTCGGCTGCGTTGTCCCTGGGCATCTGCTCGCGAATCAGCAGCGCAGAGACGGAAGGATAGTTATCGACGAGGATGCGTCCTTCGCGGTCATAGATTTTGCCTCGTGGCGCCAAAATGGGAATTTTGCGGATACGATTCTGATCGGCGAGGCTGGTGTACTTTTCGCTGCCGCGGACCTGAAGATTCCAAAGCCGAACAACAAGCACGGCGATGACCACCAGGATTACGTATTGGACGGCCGCCAGCTTGGCGGAGGGAATCTTATCGTCGCGGTCGTACATTCACTTCAACTTCTTTCCAAGGAGGGCCTGCTCACATTGTAGTCAAGAACAACGCCGTCCATGGATTCATAGCACGGCGATTCATCACGTACTACGTTACGAAGGAACTAGAGCGTTACACTGACCTGCCTTGGCGCCATTCTGACATTAGAAGCGTTCCCGATCGGGAATGGCTGAGCCCGATCCGTCAGGACGGCATTGCCATCCGCAATCGAATGAGCGTCGGCCGGGATCCTACCGTTTCTTTACCCGGTCCATCAGAGTGAAGAGCAGTACGCCGAGGACGCCATTGGCAAAGGCTGCGCTCAGCTCGTGCAAGCTTCGCCAGTCTGCAGGCAAGCCAATCAGATATCGGCTAACAATGAAGTAGATGCCGTCGTGAAAGAAACTAAAAACGAAGAGCAGCAGGAAGCGTGAACCTGGATTGTCAACGTCGATCTTGACGCCGATCGAAGACGCGACGTATCCAACGATGGTTTTTGCGATGCCGTAAATTCCGATGGGTAGATGGGTCCAGGCATCCTGAATCAGGCCAATGGCGCACCCGGTGAGCATGCCCGCCAGCTGATTGCGGCGCGACACGGCGAAGAAGATGGTGACGATCAGCGGTATATCGAATAGCTTCAGAAATGAAAAATGCGATGAGACGTAAACCTGGAAGAAGATCGCGAGCAGGGGAATGCCGATCGTAGCCGGCACACTGAACTTATAGACCTCGATTTCCTCGCGTGAGGTGTAGGTAAGCGTTGCCACTACTGCGGATTCTCCTGCGGCGTATCAGTGGAAGCCGGAGCAGGCGGAGTCTTCGGTTTTGGCTTCTGCTCAGATGTTGGAGCGGAAGGATTCTCGCCCGTGGCCGGAGACGCAGATTTGGTCGTAGCAGAGCCGTTCGCTGCAGCCGGTGGATTTGACGGAACCTTGGGAGTAGTTGCAGCACTTGCGGGCTTTCTTGCATACAGAACACTGGTCGGAGGTGGCTCATCTCCGCCCTTTGCTGGCGGTTTGGGAACCACAGTCGGCAGCCGCTGGGCCAGGATGTCAGCCGCACGAAGGCCGGTAGCCGTTTCGGGCTGCGCGGGCGCTTTTTCAACAATCTTCGTGATTACGAGGACTTCTTCTACGCGATCCAGATCGGCAGACGGTTTAACCCGGACGAGCATGAACGGCCCGCCTTCGGGATCGGGTCCGGTGCTGAACACGGTTCCGATCGGCAGTCCGCGCGGATAAATTTGATCGCCGCCGGACGAAACTACGGGATCGCCGACAGCAATTTTTTCATCTGCCATGATGTGCAGGATTTCCGGCAGTCCGGAAGCCGTTCCATGCAGCACTCCACGAAGCCGTGAACGCTCCAGCATTACGCCGGCTCCCGCCGTGGAGTCGTTGATTTCTAATACCTGGCAACTATTCGAGAAGGCTTTCGCAATCT
>JAFAUE010000448.1 GCA_019243475.1 Acidobacteriota bacterium
GCATGAGCAGTTACGCCAAACATCACTCCGAATGCGCCGGTGAGCGGTTCGTCCAGACTCAGGAATGAATGCGCCGCCAAACCGGCGAACATCGCTTGTGTGCGTGGGCTGCGGAAAAATCGTTTCGCGAGCCTGCGCGCTGAGAGAATGCCCAGCAACCCAAATCGGGCCAGCAAAAACGGATGACGCGGCAACGGAAACAGCGGCGACAGCACGTCGGCAGCGAAGTCTTTCCAGCGGTCAACATAAGGGCCCACGAGGCGTTTCCATGCCTTTCCGTCTTCGCCCAGCGCACGGACCGCATCGTCGAGATTGTGTTCGAGAATGACGGCGGTTCCGTCGTCGAGTGGATGAGCGACCGGAGCGGGAAAGTGAATCCACTCCAGACCGTGTTCCCGCAATGGGAGAGAAGAAAAGAACGGAGAGCCCGCCGCCATCGGATGGACGGCCGATCCGAAATCGTGACGGAAGCCGGGCAGCGTAAGTTCCATAGTGCGCGCTCCACCGCCCGCCTGCTCCTGCGCTTCGAAGACCTCGACCTGCATTCCAGCTCGCGCCAGCACGATCGCGGCCGCCAGCCCGTTCGGGCCGGAGCCGACCACCACTGCGCGGCGCGCGGCGCTGCTCATGACTCCGGACCCATTTCTTGCGGCATTTCGATTACCCCGATCTTGCCGTCCGGTTGCAGTTCCAAAACGGGAGCATAGAGGCCGAGCAGCTTCCTCTTCCACCAATTCCCGGTCTCGCGCTTTTCCGCCATACTCGTGAACCAATATTGCCAGAGAACCGCGCGAACCTGTTTTGGCGGGGAGTTTGCGAACGGATTCCCGCCAAAGAGCGCCAGCACATTGCGGTCATTCGCCAGCAGGCGAAACTCCGTGTTCGGCACGATGGAGTTACTGCGCCAGGTTTCCAGAGAAGCAAACCACAGGTTCCAATCGAATCGCGGCTGATAAGGCGCGAATATCTTCGGCGGCTCGTTCAGTGCCTGCGGTTTGTACCGGAATGGATAGGGCACCCAATTCTGACCGTCGTTCGAGCCCTGAAACTCGACTTCGTATCGCCCGCGCGTCATCACCGCGAAGAGTCCGTAGCGATCGGCAACGCGAAATGGTTCGAGGATGCTAACCGGCTCGGTGGGAAGCGGGAACCTGGGAACAAGCATCCAGACCAGCTGTGCGGCAGTTGAGTAAAAAATCCAGGTGAGCATTACGGCGGATACGGCCAACCTTGCCGCCCTAAAATGGCGAGCCAGCGTGCGGCGCGGATCGTGGCCTGCTCCCTCGCTCTCTACCAGTGCGGCATCTTCGGTTTCCAGGCTGGGATCGCCAAAAGCAGGGCTGCTGCGCCATCTCTTTGGCGCAAAGCGCAGCAAGAACCTGTCATCCACCAGCAGAATTCCCAGCGACAACACGATGTAATTCAGGAACGCGTAGTTCGCCGTGGAGATAACGCCGATCTCCCAAAAGGTGACGATGACGAAAAGCACGATACGAAATCGGCGAGGGAGAAGAATCATCCATATCAGTCCAAGCTCCATGACCAGCGTCGCGACGGCAGTGGAGGCGTGGAACCAGTGCGGAAGATGCTGCACGTACCATCCAATCCACGTCGGCAACGGGCCGTTCTGGTAGTACTCGTCCATGGCGGTAAAGTTGCGCCATTGCTGCTCGCCGCTTGCTAGTTTGGCGATTCCCGATTCGAAATAGATCCTCAGCCACTCCCATTGCAGCAGAAAAAGACTCGCGCGCGAGGGCGGATGTGCGCTTCCCAATCCGGGACGCAGTCCCGACGGCGCGAAGAACAGGCATACGAATCCGGCTTCCAGCAGCATGCCGTCCGATTGGTATCCGGAAAAGTCCTGGGCTGCGGTGACGAAGGAAAGAAAGCACACGAAGCAGATTGCCAGCGTCAGCCGCGGCCAGAAATTGAGCACCAGGATGATCGAGGCGATCATCCCCAGCCACACTACTGCCATCATCATCTGCGGGCCGCTGGAAATCCAAAACAACGAAGGCGCGTACCACAGCCGCACATGCGCAATCGCTGAGTGTGAGATTGCGCTCAAGTAGTCGCGCGCGGGAAGAATGCCCTCAGGGCCGATCAACCCGCGAATCTGGAAGAAGAGCGAATAAAAAGCCGAGAAGTAAATCAGTCCAAGGGCGCGCAGGAAGAGCCAGCGAGGAATCAGCCGGTCGCGGGCGCCGCGATCTGAAGCGAACAGTCGGCGGACGAGAAAGCGAGGACCAGCGTCAATCTGGCTGCGCTCCATGAGCCACGGCCATTATAAAGAGAGTGCAGAGGCGCTCCAGACGTCGGAATGCGACGCATAGGAGAGTCGAAGCTTAGATGCCGACGCGCGCTTCCTGTGACTCCGCCGCGCCTTCGCGCACGCCGGTTGGTATGGAGACGCAATCGCCGCCGCTGGACTTGGAGCGGTACATCGCCTGGTCGGCCTGGCGGATGATTTCCTCGATCGAAGCGCCGTGCAGCGGAAAGCTGGCTACACCGAGGCTGCCTGTAACTTGACGCTCGCGCAGCAGCGGGTCGGCATTGAGGGACGACCGCAGGCGCTCGCCCAGAGTGCGAGCCTGGTCGATTCCCGTTTCAGGCATGAGGACGATGAACTCATCGCCGCCATATCGGGCCACGACGTTGGAATGCCGGCAGCGCTGTTCGAGGATGCGTCCTACGCGCGCCAGCACCAGATCGCCTTCAAGATGGCCGAGGTTGTCGTTCACGTTCTTGAACTTGTCGAGGTCGAGCAGCACGACGGCGAATGGACGTCCGGAGCGCGATGCCCTGCTCCATTCGGCGTGAATGGACTCGAGAAAGTAGCGCCGTGTCTTGATTCCGGTCAGGCAATCGGTAATCGACTGATATTCCATCTCCTCGAATGTCATTGCGTTGTGCAGGGCAGTGGCCAGAACGTCGGCCAGCGTTCCCAGCGTAAGGATTTCTTCAGACGAGAAGTTTGCCCGACTGAAGCACTCGACGGTGAGGATGCCGAGCAGCGTTTCACCATACGTAATGGGATGGCAGAGCACGGCATGAAGGCTCTCGTCTTGTTTCGGATCGGGAATCACTCGCCCGCGCAGCTCGTTGCGCTGGCCGGCGATGCCGAGCATGGTCGCTTCCAACGAGACGCGTCTGCCCAGCCCAATCCGGTATTCCTCTTTGCCGCATTCCGCCTTCACTTCCACTTCTTTGCGGGCATAGTCGGCAATCCCAATGCTCACGTGATCGAACTCGAAAGTTCTCTGCACTTCCTCAACCACGTGGTTGAGCAGCTCGACAGGTTTCTTGCTGGTGATCGCCGCCTTCGATACGTTATTCAGGAACGCCAGATACTCGGCGCGGCTGTGCTCGTCATGGAAGCGGCGCGCGTTTTCGAGTGCGATGGCGAGCTGTCCGGCGGCCGTACGCATCAGTTCGATGTCGCGTTCGTCATAGGCGTTCTCACGCTCACGGCTGATCGCGGCCATCACCCCAACCGCGCTGCCTCCGATAAAGATCGGCACCGCGCAAAACGACTTTGTCGGTTGGCGATTCGGCTCAAGGCCAAGTTGCCTGCGCCTCTCAGCCACGTCCACACGCACGAGCAGAGGCTCAGCGCGGTCGAGGATGTACTCGGTAATGCCTCGCCGCAGCGGCCGCACGCGCTTGGCGACCACGGTGCCGTCCTTTACTTCGAGATCGAAATGGATGCGGTCGCCCTGGCGGAAAGCGATGTAGAAGCTGGTCGTATCGCAGATTCGCCCCAGCTCGCGATGAATCGTGCGCAGAATCTCGTCGTGATCGAGGCGCGCCGTCACAGCCTGCCCGATCTGCGTAAGCATCTGGTATTCGCTTAGCTTGCGGCGGGTCGAGTGAATATAGGGCAGCGCCCAAAGCAGGGTCAGAAGACCGGCTCCGGCAAGGAACGCCAGCACGGCAATGATCGACATCGATTCCATTATGGAACGCGAAGGCCCAATCAGTCTTCAGCCCGAGCCGCCGAAAGAGGCCGGGAGAGGTGCCGGAGCTGAGGAGTTTTGCCGAGATAATAGGTCAGATGTACTCTGCGGTCAATGACTTATCAGTTACCGAGGACGTAGAACGAAGTCGGTGGGGAGTGTGCAGTTGTCGGTGGGCAGTTGTCAGTGGGCAGTTGTCAGTGGGCAGTCGTCAGTTATCAGTTATCAGTTATCAGTGGGCAGTCGTGCGGGGATGTCGGGTTAACTGACGACTGAAAACTGAATAACTGACAACTGGCGTTCCCCCGCTCACTTCGCCGCCACACTCGACTCCGAATATCTCTCGCAATGCTGCTGCCGCAACGCGCTCTTGAGCAGCTTTCCGGTTGACGTATGCGGGAGCTCACGCACGAAGACATACTCGGGAAGCTGCCATTTGGCGAACTTCTCCGCCAGCACTGCGTTCAGTTCAGACGGCTCCGGCTTGCATACTTCTTTGGCTACCAGGATCGCCAATGGCCGCTCTCCCCATTTGGGATGGGGAACAGCGATCACTGCCGCCTCACGGATGCCGGGGTGCGCAAGCAGCGCGTTTTCCATGTCCACCGAGCTGATCCATTCCCCGCCGCTCTTGATCAAATCCTTCGTTCTGTCCACGATGCGCAGATAGCCATGCCGGTCGATGGT
>JAFAUE010000191.1 GCA_019243475.1 Acidobacteriota bacterium
GCTTCTTCCCGTTTTGGTTTTTCCACCATGTTGTGGATTTGAAACAGTCGATCGTTTCCTGGAACGGGCGTGGCGTCGATTACTCCGTAGGATGAGATCGCGGGACCATCTACCTGCTGCGTGGCAATGATGCTCGACTGCATGTGATTGAACTGATCGATCATCTGCTTCAGGCATGGAGGATTCGCATCGATCACGTCGTCGGCGAGGAGAACTGCAAAAGGCTCGTTGCCTACAAGTTCGCGTGCCATGAGCACGGCATGGCCCAGACCCATCGCCTCTTTTTGCCGCACGTAGGCAACGTGAATCATGTCAGAGATCTGACGCACGATCGTGAGCAGATCGGTCTTCTTTCGTTCTTCCAGCATTTTCTCGAGTTCGTAGCTCACATCGAAGTGGTCTTCGATTGCGCTCTTGCCCCTGCCGGTCACGATAATGATCTGATCGCACCCTGCTCCCAAGGCTTCTTCTACGCCGTATTGAATGATGGGCTTGTCCACGATAGGCAGCATTTCCTTCGGCTGAGCCTTGGTTGCCGGAAGAAAGCGAGTGCCTAAACCCGCGGCGGGAAATACCGCTTTACGTACTCTCATTGCCATTCTTGGTTTTCCTGTGTGCCTCGCAAACCTCGCAAAGCAAAGCGGAACTTAAGCTGCGGAACGCGAAAGGCGAACCGCGAATTATAGATGAAACGAACTGAGCTACCTGCCGCTACACCGCATTCCGCACATGAAGGTTGACCACCCAGATGCTGTTCACCTGCATTTAACAATCACTCGTCATTATCGGCGCAGAGTAAGCCCAAACGAGGCGGTTTACCTTTGCGCAGACTTACCATCGTCTTCTTCGATGCCGGCGGCGGACACCGGAACGCCGCGAATGCGATCAAAACCGTCATTGAGCAGCAAGGACGGCCATGGCACGTCGAACTTCTGAACTTGCAGGAGCTACTCGACTCCATCGACCCCTTGCAAAGACTTACAAAGATCCGGCTGCAGGACGGCTACAACCTTCTTCTGCGAAAGGGATGGACGCGCTTCACGCCGCAGATGCTGAAGGTGCTCCACTTGCTTATTCGCCTCTGGCATCCGACAACCGTGCGCGCCCTGCGCCGCCACTGGTCGCAGCATCCTGCCGAGGTGATTCTTTCTGTGATCCCGAATCTGAATCGCGCGCTTGCTGAGAGCATCTACGCTGAGCTACCCGAAGCGAGATTTGTCACGCTGATCACGGATTTTGCTGATTACCCACCGCATTTCTGGATCGAACGCGAGTCGCAGTACCTAATTTGTGGCACCGAGCGCGCAGTCGCTCAAGCCACAGCACTTGGACATACGCGCGAGAGGATCTTCCGCACCTCGGGCATGGTCTTGAATCCCCGTTTCTATGTGCAAGAGAAGATCGACGTAGCTGCGGAACGGCGTAGGTTGGGACTGCATCCCGATTGGCCTACCGCTCTCATCCTCTTTGGCGGCCACGGCTCGTCGGCAATGCTGAACATCGTCCGCCGCCTGCAGCGGTCAACGGCGCGCGTGCAGATGATTGTCATCTGCGGCCACAACAATAAGCTTGCCGACTCAATGCGCAAAGTTGCGCAAGCAAAACCGATATTTGTGGAAGGCTTCACCAAACGAGTCGATTACTACATGGCTGTCTCGGACTTCTTCATCGGCAAGCCGGGGCCGGGAAGTGTTGCGGAAGCGCTGTATTTCAACTTGCCCGTGATTGTCGAACGCAACAACCGCACCATGCCGCAGGAGCGATACAACACCGAGTGGTTGGATCACCACCAGGCTGGGATCGTTCTCAAGAGCTTTGACGAGATCGACTCGGCGGTACAAAAGCTGCTCGCGGATGGCACCCTCCAGCGATTGCGGGAAAACATTTCCGGCTTCAAGAATCAGGCGGTCTTCGAAGCCGTGGAGATCCTCGCCCGGCTCATGGAGCCGAATGCTGAGCCCCTTTCCGAGAGAGAAGATTTGTCCGTTTTTTCCAGGTAGGCCACTGGGACAATGGAAGTGCCCTGCCTATTGCCTACCGGCTATCGCCTATTGCCTAATACCAACCATGGAATGCGACGTCCAGGTCCAGGAATCGCAACCCGCTGGGTTGAGCGACACTTCGTCTGCGACGGGGAAGATGCTATTCGATTTCTGGTATCCAGCCGGTCTCAGCCGCGCTTTACGCGGACAGAAGCTGGTCAAAGCTATGCTGCTGGGCCAGCCCCTCGTCCTTGGCCGGGATGTGAACGGCCGCGCCTTCGCGATGAAGGATATCTGCCCGCACCGCGGCATTCCCCTCTCTTGCGGGCGCGTCGAAGGTGAGAACCTCGAGTGCTGCTATCACGGCTGGAAGTTCAATGTGCATTCCGGGACCTGTACCGAGATACCTTCGCTGACTTCCGATTCCCGAATCAGGCCGGAGAAGATTCACGCCACGCATTATCCCTGCGAGGAGCGCGATGGGTACATCTGGGTTTTTATGGCGGAATCGCGCAGCTCTGGCGTCAATCCACCGCCAGTTCCCGAGCTGCCGATCCCCCGATCGGGATATCGGATCACGCATCTCTCCGCCGATTTGCCCAGCAACGTTGACCACGGCGTGATCGGTCTCATGGATCCCGCGCACGGGCCGTTTGTGCATCAATCCTGGTGGTGGCGTACGCGGCGCAGCATTCATGAAAAACAGAAGACGTTCGAACCCGTGCCCATGGGCTTCCGCATCCGCACGCATACGCCCAGCGCCAACAGCGGGGCCTATAAGCTCCTGCGTCTCTACGGTGACGAGATCACCACGTCGATTGAATTCACGCTGCCCAACATCCGGATTGAGCAGATCCGGATCGGCAATCACTGGGTCGTAAACCGTGCAGTGGTTACTCCAATCGAACAGAATCGCTGTCGCATCGACTTCTGCGCTGCATGGAATATTTTTCCTTGGGTGCCGCTGGTCAAGCCGATTTTCAACATCTTCGCGCGTAAGTTCCTGCGTCAGGATCAGGGCACGATGGAAATGCAGGCCGAAGGTCTTCGCTTCAATCCCCCGCTCATGCTCATCGACGATGCCGACCGTCTCGGCAAGTGGTACTTCCAGCTAAAGAATGCTTACGTGCGCTCGCGCAAGACAGGTCTGCCGATGGAACATCCGCTGTCCGAGCCAATCACGCTCCGCTGGCGGAGCTGAAGAAATAGCAGCTCTGCCGGCAAAATTCTCCTATCAACATCCCAGTTTCCAAAGCGGAACTGCCGTTCACAAGGTGAGCGGGAAGGTGACCGCCGGGAGCTGGTAGCCGGCAGCTGGCAGCTTCCTCGGACAACATCTTCTTCTTTGCCCTTCATCTTTATCAAACACACCAGGGGAGGCTGTGGAAGATGAAATCAGGCAAGCTCATGCTCACGTTGCTTGGTGCAGTGCTGCTGTTCGTCAGTGCGGCACTGGCCGATCAATTCAAGATGCGCGCTGGAGAATCCAATCCAGCGGCGATGGGGATCGTGCACGTAAACACCGATCGAAATGGGAATCTGGAATTGGAGCTGGACGCCAAGCACTTGGCGCCGCCAGACCGGCTCACACCGGCGCACTCCAGTTATGTGGTCTGGATTCAGCCCTCGGGCAAGTCCGCCGAAGTGCTGGGACAGCTCCGCGTCAATAACAAAGACGAAGCAGCCAGCTTCAAGACCTCAGTTCCGTATCACAATTTCGACGTGTTCGTAACTGCCGAGGACAATCCCAAGCCGGACATGCCGGGCAGCATCGAGGTTCTGCGCGCGAGCGTGCAGAAGTAGCAACTCTCCATTCTGCGAGAGCCAGGGGACGGTCAGGCCGTCCCCTTTCTTCTGCGGCTCACTCGCAGCCGCCGCTCCGCGCCTTCCTTCGCTGTAACCTATTCGTCTATGTTCCGTCGATCGTTCTTCCCCTCAGCCTTGATCCTCTTGTTGTTCGCTTGCTCACCTGTCGCTCCAGGTCAATCCGGAGCCGTTCCCGCAGAGCGTAAGACGAGCAAGCCCTATGTCGGCGACCTCTCGACGTTCGATTCTCCCGGCCGCGACGAGCGGCTGCAGGTCAACCGCGTAATGGACCTGCTTGGGATTCAACCCGGCAAAAACGTTGCCGACATCGGCGCCGGTTCCGGTTGGTTTACTGTGCGCGCGGCCCGTCGCGTGGGCAGCTCTGGGATTGTCTATGCAGTGGATATCAATCCTGAGGCAATCGAATACATCGACCAACGCGCAAAAAAGGAGCAACTCGACAACATCAAGGGCATCAGGAGCACGCCCGACGATCCGCAGCTTCCGCCGCAAAGCGTCGATGCCGTGCTGCTGCTCAAGACTTACCACGAGGTCGCACATCCGATCCTGCTGCTTAAAAACCTGCGGACTTCTCTGAAGCCGGGAGCAACGATCGGCATTATCGATCGCAGCGGCAACGGCGAAGATCATGGCGTTGATAAAGATGTAGTGACCCGTGAGGCGAAAGAGGCAGGCTACGGCCTGAAGGCCACGTATGACTTTGTGAAGGGCGACAGTATGGACTACTTTTTAATCTTTGCCGCTAAGTCCAACTAGCGGTGCGCCGAAACAGACTATTCATCTGTCCGTGATGTGGCAGAAATCATCGCGGCTTAGCTTCTACTCGGCTTTCACTTCATTTCCTCCGAGGAGAAGCGACGATGTCGAAGAAGTTCATTACTCTTTCTTTGGTGAGCGCACTTTTGGCCGTGCCGCTTGCTGTCTTTGCCGCCGACCGTGATCGCGATCACGATCGACCGGCCGGTCTTAACCAGCGCGATGGCATCCGCCGCGTGCTGCTGATCAGCATCGATGGAATGCATGCCGTCGATTATCAAAACTGCGTAACAGGGCACTATTGCGACACCCTGGCCGCGCTGGGCAAAACCGGCGTGAATTACCCCAACACCTCAACATCAAAACCATCAGATTCGTTTCCGGGCTTGATAGCGATTGTCACCGGTGGCACGCCACGTTTGGTCGGCGCCTACTATGACGTCGCTTACGATCGTGTTCTCGCTCCGCCCTTCGTTACAACGGGAAACGGCAACCTCGCTGGGCCGTGCGAATTCGGCAAGGTAAATGGGACAACCACGGAATACGAAGAGGGTGTTGATTTCGACCAGTCATTGCTCAATGGCGGCTCGCCTACAGCTAAGCGGGCCGACGATGGCGGCTACGGATCTATTAATCCAGCGAGGCTCCCGCGCGATCCCTTCGTGGCTGATCCCAGCAATGGCGGATGCGCCCCCGTCTTCCCTTGGAACTTCATCCGAGCAAACACGATATACGGTGTGATCCACAAAGCCGGCGGGTATACAGCATGGTCGGACAAGCATGGAGTCTATGCCGCGGTTTCTGGGCCGACTGGAACGCCCGAACCCAGCAACGTCGATGATTACTACGCTCCGGACGTAAACTCCAATGTCCTCCCTCTGCCAAACCTGACCACCGCGGACGGCTTGGCCTGTTCTGTCGGCAACGCTCCGAATAACACTCCTCCTGATCCCAATGCCAATAAGGGAAATTGGCAGTCAAGCGCCTGGACTGACAGCTTTCTGAATATCCGCTGCTATGACCAGCTCAAAGTCAACGCGATCCTGCACGAAATCGACGGCAAGGATCACCTTGGGCTGACTCATACTGCCGTTCCAAATATCTTCGGCATGAATTTCCAGGCAGTGAGTGTGGCGCAAAAACTTATCGAGAGCATCAACGGCGTGAAAGTGAAGGGCGGCTACCTCGACGCTGCCGGCGATCCGAGCAACAACCTCAGAGCTAACATTGAATTCGCCGACAAGGCGATTGGACAGATGGTCGCCGAACTGAAGAAGGAGAAGCTGTTCGACAGCACATTGATCGTAATCACGGCAAAACACGGACAGTCACCGATCGATCCAGCTCGTTTTCAGGAAATCGGCGCGGGCATTAACACTTCCCCTGCTCAGGTTCTCGCAGATGCCGGGTTCCTGCCTCCGCTTCCGATTGGAGGTCAGTCGGAAAATCCCAATACCAGCGGCGCCATCGGTCCGACTGAAGATGACATCTCGCTGCTCTGGCTGGGCGCCGGAGCCAGCACCGAAGCAGCGGTCGATGCTCTCGAGAAAGCCAATGTATGTCCGCAGCCTCCACAGAACGATACATGTTTCAAGCCGAGCCAGATTTTGTCGGGAGACTCGCTCGAGGATATGTTTGACAAGCCGGGAATTCCGCCCTTTGGTGATCCACGCACCCCGAACATCATCGTGCAACCGGTGCCAGGCGTGATCTACACCGGAAGCAGCAAGAAACAGGAGGAGCACGGAGGTTTCGATCATGACGATACGAATGTCATGATTCTGGTCTCAAATCCGAGCTTCCGTTCGAAAACTGTCAGCAACTTCGTCGAAACCAGGCAGGTTGCTCCCACGATCCTCAAGGCGCTTGGACTCAATCCGGGACATCTCGACGCCGTGCGGAAAGAAGGAACTCAGGTTCTGCCGGGTTTGGATTTGGGTTCGGACAAGTAAGTCTGCAGTGCTGCTTAGACGGCAAATCCCTACTGAGCGTCTCTGCTCAGTAGGGACTTCTGTCAGGCACTTTGCTTGACATTGGACTATGCCGCTCGCCGCGTTTTCTCCTCACGCACGAGAGTCCTCTTTGATTTCTTCTCTCTCCCGTCACTCAGCCGTCGAGCTCGTTGCGGCGCGATTCCCAACCTCTCGACCATCTGCTTCCCAAAGGTGCGAGACGGCACGATGTCACCGCAGAGTAACTTATCTACCATTACGTCGCCGATTCCGAGCAAGTTTGCGATTCCCTGTCGATCAAGTTTTCTGTCGCGCATGGCTGCGCGAATCGTGACCGCTAATTCGGTTGAGCTCTCCACGCCTCACTCCTTAATTTCTGTTTAAGCGCATAGGATGGCCGACTTGGGTGCATGGCTGCCCAGGTTAAGGAAGTATTAACAAGTGACATGTGACGCAGCCAGGCCGTGCGCAGCAGAGTCCGCAGCTCGAAAAACATGCCGGCATGGAACGTGACCACTGAGAAACTCCGATTGCAGTTACCGTTAAATGCGAGGTATTTCCGCTAGATGCGTAACTTGCTGATCCAATATTTTCGATTGCTATTCTGTCGCTTCCAGCCGGGTGGCCAGCGTTCCAATCAGATTGCTCTGCTGGTCGCGAACTCCGAGCTTCAGGACATACTTTCCCGGAGGCAGCGTTAAAGACTGCTGGAAACGCAGGCCGCGTTTCATCACTTCCGCGTAGGTCTCCGGTTTGAGCTGGGTGCTCAGGACGTCCGATTGGGGCTTTCCGACCTGCTTGCCCTTGAGGTCGTAAACGCAGGTTACGAAGTTCATCTGCGCGTGCTGCAGTCCGTCCTGTGTCTGAAACAGGATGTGGGAGGGAACGACGCTGAAATCAATCGTGACCTGCTTATGATCTTTGTCCGGCGGCGTGACGCGGACTAAGAATGGAAGCGCAGTCGCAATGGGAGTGTCCGGAGCGAGCGCCCGTCCAAATTCCATCTGCGCAACTTTATTGTCTTTGGCCGTGCCTTCCGACGCGAAGTATCCTCTGCGATAGTGAGTTTGAAGGCCCTTCCGATCGATGGAAACGTCAATCTTGCGAAACTTGCCATTCATTTGCTTATCTTCGGGATAGTACGCGAGCGTGTAGTAAGTCGATCCTGCATCAACGCTCAGCGCAATGGCATGATCGATGTCGTTGCGATTGTAAAAAGCCCGGCCACCCGTCTGGCTGGCGAGTTCGTTCATAGTGTCGTGCGAGGAACTTAGATTTGTGCTTGATCGTTGCAACGTCCGCATGGCGTTGGGCCCGCCGCGCATACCGGCCATCGATGTCGCGCGTTGCGAGGCGTCCGGCATCAGGCTGCCCACGAGGCCGCGGGCGTCCACAGGATAGACGGCGATCTGGTTTGCGGAAAACAACGCTGCGATGCGCCGCAGATCGTCGCCGTAATTGCTTTGTGCCGAAAACGGATTCTGCAATGTTTCGTCGGGAAATACGGTAAGCGGAAACGCTCCTGAGAGCCATACCAGGTTCTTGCGTCCGCCATAGCCAGATACGTTGCGCGCCAATTGCTCCATCGCATCCATCGTCAAACGCACTTGCAGGTCGCGCTGGTAGGTCTGCTGCTCAGCCTCAAATTCGTTCAGCCTCTGCGCCATCTGCGCGACTGCCTGATCGCTGGAGTTCGGATCCAATCCGGGAAAGTCATCTTCCAGCGACTCCTGCTCACCGTTGAACATGGAGCTCTGCGTGGTGATTTTCTTGAGCGCCTCGTGCAGAAGCTCGGGATCGCTGGTAAAGTCCTGGATCATTCGCAGGTGAGTTCCCAACGTGTAGATGGCCACATTGCGGCGCGGCTCAATGTGCTCGAGATACTTCACCAATTGCTGCCGCAGATATGCCTGATCTCTAAACGGCGTGTTCAAGGCATCGATCAGCAGGATTGTCGGCGGGCCGCTCTCGCCATTCAGCGTTCGGATGTTCGTATAAACGCCCGGCGCGAGTTGCGGCGGCTTGGCCGCTGTGGAATTTGCGGATGGCGGAGGTTGAAAAGCAAAGCCGACAATCTTCTGCGGTTTTCCGCTTTCGCGAACCTCGAAATCCTCTTTCTTTAAGTCGTTAACGGGCTTCCCGGAATGGTCCGTTGCTGTCACATCGACCAGCACGAGCCGCGTAGTCACCTTGAGAATCGTGATGGGAGTAGCCGGTGAAGCCGCCTGCGAGCCGGCTGTCTTGATCGGCGGCGTCGATTGCGCTGCTCCTGGCCCGCTTGGCTGCGAGTTTGTCCCCGGAGTTGGTGCCGGCGATTGGCTCCCCGATGTGGGCGCAGAAGGAAGTGGTGCCGAACTTTGTCCCTGGAGGGAACGATCGGGAAAGGCAGCGGATCCCCCGACGATGGAAGCGACGAAGGCAATCGACACAAGTGCGCGCATGTGCTGAACCTCAAGGCTAAAGCCACCCCAGATCGACTTTGGAGGTCGTCTTAGGCGCGGCGTTAGATTCTACGGAAAAACTGGGCGCAGAGAACAGATCCGCTCAAGTGGGACGAAATTCTGAGGCGAGTTGTGCCAAGGCTTCAGGGCCTTAGATGCCCTCAAACGCCATCGCCATCCCCATGCCGCCGCTGACGCACAGTGTCGCAATGCCGAGTTTGGCTTTGCGCTTCAGCATCTCGTGCAGCAGCGTGACCGTAATGCGCGTGCCGGTGCAGCCGATCGGGTGTCCCAATGCGATGGCCCCGCCATTCACGTTGAGCTTGGCATGGTCGAAATGTACCTCGCGGTCACAAGCGAGTACCTGTGCGGCAAAAGCTTCGTTCAATTCGACGAGGTCGGCATCGGTTGTCTTGATCCTTAGCTTCTCTTCCAGCTTCTTGAGCGCCGGAACCGGCCCAATGCCCATGCGTCGCGGATCCACGCCGGCGCTGGTGGCTCCCATGATTCGGGCCAGGGGCTTCAGCTTTCGCTTGGAAACAAACGACCCACTGGCCAGAACTACCGCAGCTGCGCCGTCTGTGATGCCCGACGCGTTTCCGGCGGTGATTGACCCATCGGTAGAGAAGACCGGTTTCAGCCTGGACATCTTCTCGAGCGAAGCGCCTTGCAGCACGTGTTCATCCCGCCCAAATGTCAGAGTGGCCTTTCTGCTCTCGATTGTGACCGGCACAATTTCAGTGTCGAAGCGTGCGGCGCTGATGGCGCGTTCGGCGCGCTGCTGCGAGCACAGCGCGTACTGGTCCTGCTGCTCGCGGGAAACGTTGTACTCGCGCGCGAGCACCTCGGCGGTCTCGCCCATGACCATTTTGGAAAGCGGACAGAAAAAACCGTCACGATACATGCCATCGACGAGCTCCTGATTGCCCAGTCGATAGCCCCAGCGCGCTCCGTCGAGGTAATAGGGCAAGCGCGACATTGACTCCGTTCCACCCGCAAGCACGCAATCCAGGTTTCCGTTGGCGATCTCCTGAAATCCCAGCGCAATCGACTTCAGCCCCGAAGCACATGCCTGGTTCACAGTGTAGGCCGGTACCGTTTCGGGAACGCCGCTGCGCACGGAAATCTGCCGTGCTACGTTGGGACCTCCGCCGGCCTGGCGCGCGTTGCCGATAATCGCTTCTTCCACCAGCTCCGGAGTGACTCCCGCGCGTTCCACCGCAGCCCTGGCCGCGACAACGCCCATATCCGCCGCCGTCATTTGGGCCAGCGACCCGCCAAATTTGCCGATCGGCGTGCGCACAGCCGAAAGAATGAAGACATCCTGCAAGAAGAGTGCTCCTCAACGTTCTCCTTCAATCGTAGCAGCTTGAATGTCTTGGAAGGACTGCGACACTCGACTCCTGCTCCCGAGGAGTTCACTGGTACATCGCGGCTGTACACTGAACGCAATGGACGTCCTCTATGGCATCCACGCGGTTGAAGAGGCCTTGCGCGCGCACACGCGCGCTCTCGATCACCTTGAAGTGGCACGCGAGCGACACGACCAGCGCCTGCAGGCCGTCATCGATCTTGCACGGCAGGATGGTGTATCCGTGCGTTTTGTCTCCCGTGAGCAGCTCGATCGGCTGGCTCGCACGAAGTCTCATCAAGGCGTAGTTGCGGTTGTGGCCGGCAAGAAGTACTCGGAATTGGACGAGCTTCGTCCGCGAAAAAATCAGCATCGCTTCCTTCTCGTGCTGGACGGCATTGAGGACCCTCACAACCTTGGAGCGCTTATTCGCACAGCCGACGGCGCGGGAGCCGATGGGGTAATCATTCCCGAACGCCGCGCGGCAACGGTGAACGCCACCGTAGTCAAGACGTCGGCCGGCGCCGCCGAGCACATGAGGATCGCCCGCGTGGTGAATCTGGCGCGCAGTATCGATGAGCTGAAGGAGAAGAACGTTTGGATTGTCGGCCTCGATGAGCGCGGGCAGCAGCCCTACGATCAGCTCGACTACAACATGGATTGCGCTCTTGTGCTGGGAGCTGAAGGGCACGGTCTGCATGACCTGGTGCGCAAGAAATGCGATCACCTCGTGTCAATTCCCATGATGGGACAAGTGTCGTCGCTGAACGTATCGGTAGCCGGCGCAATCGTGATGTATGAAGTGGCGCGTCAGCGACGGACATCTACCGGCGGAGCGCATCAGGCCGACGCAAAACAGAGGAAAGGCCTCGGCTCGTGACGCTAGCCGGCTTCTTCATTTATCTGCTGGCAATTTATGCAGGAGGTTGGCAGCAGCCGAGCGCCGCAGTTTCTCCGGCGCCTGATCGCAACGCTTTCACCTTCTTGAATTGGCGCCTCGACCTCCGAATCGACGCCAACCTCGAGGCGCTATCCGCGCGCGGCACGATTCTGCTGCGCAACGACTCGAGCCAGCCGCAGCGCCAGGCCACCCTGCAGATTTCCTCTTCGCTAAAGTGGGCAGCGATCCGGCAGAACGGGGCTGCTGCTCCCTTCACCGCGTCCCAACTTCGTTCCGATTTGGATCATAGCGGCGGCGTGAACGAAGCAGTTCTAGATTTGGCGCGCCCTGTTCCGCCGGGTAGCACGGTAGAACTAGAAGTTGGCTATAGCGGCACAATCTCTCTGGACACCACGCGGCTCGCGCACCTCGGCGTTCCGCTCGACGTCCGCGCTGCCACCGACTACGACCGCATTACTCCGACCTTCACCTGCCTGCGCGGTGTGGGCCACGTGCTGTGGTTTCCCGTCTCGCTCGATCCTGCGTCGTTGGCCGACGGCAATCGAGTCTTCGAAGAGACCAGCGCGTGGGCGGTAAGACATTCCTCATCCAGCATGACCGTGCGCTTTTCCGACTCGCAGCAGCCTGCATTTCAGACCAATGCGCAGATGAGCAGAATCGAGTTTTCCGGCAGCGTGCGAACGGAAGAGCACGAATGGCAGCACCTCGGCATCGCCGGCCCGATTCTCATCGCGGGTGATTACAAGAGTTTGTCTGCGCATCCCCAGCAGGCAAAGGATGTCGGATTGCATTTTCGTGCTGACCACGAGCTGCAGGCGCAGGATTACGCTCGCGTGATTCAGGAGACCGTGCCGACCATCAGCGGCAAAGCGGAATTTCCCACTTCGGTGCTCGAACTGCCCGAGGATTCAGACAGCATTTTCGATGCGGATACGGCGTTATTGACTCCATTCAAGACCACGGATCGCAAGTCACTGGAACTAGCAATTGCATTTCTTCTCGCGCATCAAACGCTGTGGTCGCCGCGAGCCTGGATTTATGAAGGCGCGGCGCACCTCGCTCAGGCGCTCGAACGCGAACGTCAGGACGGGCGCGCCGCCGCCATTGCCTACATGGAGCAGCGTCTGGCTCCCCTGACTCTCGTCGATTCCGGCGATGCCCAACATCTCAAGAGCAGCAGCCTGGTCAACTCCGCAAGCGAGGTCTATTTCCGCACCAAAGCCATGTATGTGTGGTGGATGTTGCGCGAAATCGTCGGCCAACGTGCCATACTCGACAGCCTCGCGCAATATGACCCAGGTGCCGACAAAGAGCCCTCATACATGCAGAGGGTGCTGGAAAAGAATTCGCATAAAGATCTGGAATGGTTCTTCGACGATTGGGTTTATCAGGACCGCGGACTGTCGGAGTTCACCGTGAGCAACGGCTACGCCCGTCCCAGCCTGCAGGGAATCTTTCTGGTTTCGGCGACGATAGAGAATAAAGGAGGCGCAGCCGCCGAGGTTCCGGTGATCGTCCGTACTGAATCGGGAAGCGTTGTCACCCGGCTGCGGGTTCCGGCGCATGACAAGGCGGCCGCGAGAATCGAAGTCAGCAGCCGGCCGCTGGAAATCACCGTCAACGACGGCAGCGTTCCCGAACTGGACCGTACGGACAATACCACGAGCGTCAGAATCGCCAAAGAGTAGAAAAACGTTTAAGGTTTCGAGTTTCAAGTTGAATCAACGCGCCATTAGCTCGGCGGAAATCGAAGCCTGACCTTTGTTTAAAGACTGCCCTCAAACTCACTCTGAACCCGAAACCCGAAACCCGAAACTCGAAACTCGAAACTCGAAACTCGAAACTGTTTTAAACAATCCTTTCCGCTCCGGAGTAAATCACAAACCGCTTCCCGCGCAGGAAACCAATCAGCGTCAAGCCCAGCTCGCGCGCGGTCTGCACCGCCAGGCTTGACGGAGCAGAAACCGAGGCCAGCACGGGAATGCCTGCGACCAGCGCTTTCTGCACGATCTCGAAGCCGCCGCGGCCGCTGACCATCAGCACGCAATCGCGTAGAGGCAGCCGCTGATTCTGCAGCGCCCAGCCGATCACTTTGTCCACCGCATTGTGTCGCCCGATATCCTCGCGCAAGCAGAGGAGGTTGCCGTTCGAGGTGAATGCTCCTGCCGCGTGCAGGCCGCCGGTACGTCCGAAGACCGCTTGGGATTCGCGCAGTTTGTCGGGCAGAGCGCACAAGAGTTGCGCTTCCACGCGAAATTCCCCAGATGGGAAGTTAATCCCGCGCACGCGAATCGCATCGATCGTCGCCTTGCCGCAGATTCCGCAGCTCGACGCGGCAAAGAAGTTTCGCTGGAGTTTCTGTGAAATGTCGCTGGAGTCACGCGCTAACTCCGCCACGACAACGTTTCCGGCTCCGGTGGAGACAGGCTGAACACTTTTTAAGTCGTCGGCCCCAGCGATGATTCCTTCGGTAAACAAGAATCCTGCCGCCAACTCGAGGTCATGTCCCGGCGTCCGCATGGTTACGCTCAGAGGTGTCTCGCCAAGCCGGATCTCCAGCGGCTCTTCCACCGCGAGATAGTCCTGCACATGGCGGACACGACCGTCCTCCCACTGATCGACTGTGGTTAGCGCCGTGCTCTGGGGAGTTTTGGCTCCTGCATTCGTCGGTTGACCCACGCTGTCATCATATGACGTAGTGGACCCGGGAAAAGCGAACAGGGACCGCCGAAGGAATGGGCAATGCTTCATCAACCGGGGGAATTCCGAGCTTTCTGCCTTCACAATCGCCGTCCCCGGCACTTCCCTTAATTCGCCTGAACTATAGCGTCTGGTGCTCAGAATCGGTAATCTTGCGCCATCCCCCAGCTCACAATACGATTCCAAAAAACCAGAGCTGCACCAGCCAAAGAGGACTCCTGACCGCGACTGCCGCCACCCTGACACGACTCCCAGCCAGCCTGGCGCTGCTGGTCTGCCTTCTTCTGGGCACAGTAAGTGCATCCGCCCAGAGCGCGCGTCAGACGCTGCAGTATGTCGGACCTTCGCAGCTCGACTCCGTCGCTGCGACCAGCATTGCCGCTGACGACCTTCAGGTCAGCCCGCACCCGGAATCCGATGCCGAACTCGCCGGCACGAGCAAAGGACCGGGCTCCGCATCAGTGCCGCTCGTCACTTCGCCGCAATCAATCTCCAATTCGCCTGGCGACCTGGCTCTAGCGTTCAACGGCCTTACGCATCGCGATCAGCGATTTGCCGGCACTGGCGCATACGCAAATACGCAGTTCAGTACCGAGCCGCCCGACGAGGGACTGGCCGTCGGCAACGGCTTCGTTCTCCAGACCGTGAACGCGGCCATGGCAATCTACGACGCTGCCGGCGGACGTCTGCTGCAGGGCCCTACCGCATTGAATCAATTCTTCCGCCTCAAGCCCGAAATCAACCGCTCCAGCACCGCCTATGGAGATTTCACCAGCGATCCTCGCGCGTACTATGACGCGCAGCTGCAACGCTGGTTCGTGAGCGTGGTCGCGATTTCGACGAATCCCGAAAACGGAAACTTTGTCGCTCCTACTCGTCTTCTGGTGGCTGTCTCCGACAGCCGCGATCCCACGCAGGATTGGAAGATTTACAGCATTGACACCACGCACGACGGTACCGCCGGATGCCCTTGCTTCGGTGACCAGCCGGTGATTGCGACCGACGAGCACGGCTTCTACATCAGTACCAACGCATTCAGTCTGCGCGAGGGATTTGCCGGAGTGCAGATCTACGCTCTCTCAAAGCAGCTACTCGCCGGCGGAGCAATGCCGGTTGTCGTCCATTGGAACGGGCCTGCGCTGCCCGGCGGCTACGCATTCAGTCTGCAGCCTGTGCTCCATTCCTCTTTTGGTACAGACGATGCTGCGCATGGGGTCGAGTACTTCACCAGCGTGGCCGATATCCGCAACATGTTCGACCATCGCCTCGCTCTCTGGGCGCTGACCAATACCGCCTCGCTCGACGATCCCATTCCCGCTCTTCGCCTGCGCAGCACGATCCTCAATGTCGAACCATTCGGTATCCCCCCGGACGCTCCTCAGCCCGCCGGGCCGACTGAATTGGGAAGCCTGATCTCCGAAAACCAGCCGTTCGTCGCCACCAACGATCAGCGCATGCAGCAGGCGGTTTTCGCCGGCGGCAAGCTGTGGTCTGCGCTGACGACGATGGTTGCAGTCGAGAACGATCCCAAGCCACATGCCGGCATTGCCTACTTTGCAATCACGCCGTTCCTGCAGAGTGGAGTGCTGAAGGCCGAGGTCGCCCGCCAGGGCTATGTCGCGGTCGCCAATGCAGACTTGTTTTACCCGGCGGTCGCCGTTGGAGCAGATGGAAAAGGGGCAATCGCCTTTACCTTGAGCGGTGCACACAATTACCCAAGTGCAGCGTATGTGTCACTCAGCGACTCAGGAGTGAGCGACGTAAATTTCCTGGCGGCAGGCGCAGCGCCGCAGGATGGCTTCAGCGGCTATCAGTATTTTGGCGGTGGAGGCTCAGGACGCACCGGCGATTACTCGGCAGCGACGGTCGATGAGCACGGCAACATCTGGATGGCGGCAGAATACATTCCCGCAGGACCAAGAACGCTGCTGGCGAACTGGGGAACGTTGGTGGGGTCCGTTTCAAGAGCTCAAGCGGCGCCATAATTTGCGATTTCATGATTTCGTGATTGTGTGATTTTCAAGATCACTAATTCACGAAATCACAAAATCACGAAATTCTTCTAACGCTCTCCCTTAGCTCTTCCACAATTTCCCGCGACGCTTCCCGTGCCTGGTCTTCCTGATTTGGATCGAACGAAATCGCGCCGACGCGGGCGTGTCCTCCCCCGCCGTACCGCTCGCAAATCACGGCCAGGTTCACCATGTCTTTCGGACGCATCCTCGTCCACGGGTTCGAGCCTACAGAAACCTTGGTGCGAAACGAGCTCTTGCTCAAACCCACGCTATAGGTCGATTCAGGATGCAGGTAGTAAGGGACAAACTTGTTGTAGCCCTCGAGGTCGTGGTCCATCACGTCGAAGAAGATCGTGCCGTCTTTGCAATCCGAACGCTGCTTCATGATGTCGACCGAGCGCTCATGGCGTTCCATGAGCGGCGGCACCAGCGGCGCGACCAGCGGATCTTCGATGATCTCCGCCAGCGACTTGCGAGCCAGCAGCGGGATCAGCGCCGGCGTAAAGTGCTTGTCCTGCGTGGACTCGATCACCATCGTCAGCTTCATCGCCGGTTCTTTCATTTCGACGGCGGTCTTCGCGTCTTTATATTGCGCGCCGTCCACGATGTCTGCCCACTCGATCAATTCGGCCACCGGCGCGGGATTAAACCCAAAACGGTTCTCGGCAACCGTTGCCAGGAACTTCGTGCACGATTTGAAGTCGGGATCGTAAAACTTTTTGTTGCTCTGGCTGTGCAGGAAGTGCTCGTGGTCTTCGGGGGTAAGGAATGCGCTCTGATGATGGTCGAACCACCAGGTAATCTTGGGCGACGCCGAGTACTTGAAGTCCACGATGGCGTTTTCGTCGCCGGTGAACTCAGCTTCGTCGAACAACGACCCCGCGCGGTGCAGCAGGCCTAAGTATTCGAAGTGCGCGCCATCGCGGATCCGCTCGCTGTAAAAGCGCGAAAAGAGCGCCGCCGAGCACGTCCCGTCAAAGCACCTGTCATGGAAGAATACCCGGACCTTCAAGATCTCTCCTGGCGCTAGCTTCTGGCGACTAGCTTTCGCTCTCCGTCGTCAACCACAGGAGTCCGGGTCTAGAGGAGGAAGCCAATCATCTTGCCATGCGGGAGAAGACGGGCGCAAGCGGGGAGGATCTCTCAGCATTCAGCGATCAGCGTTCAGAAAGCAAGTTTCAGCCGTCAGCGCCCAAATGCTGAGTGCGGGCTGCTGATGGCTGAATGCTGAGTGCTGACGGCTTCTTCTCAGAACCGGTACGAAATTCCCACCAGCGGAACCCACTTGGCTCGGAGGCCCGCGTCGTTGAGCTTGAACAGACCGCTGGCGGTGATGAGCAGGCCGCCGAATGGATTGATCTTGATTCCGCCGCCAGCGTTCGCAATGTCGTATGACGACGTGAGCTGGTTTCCCGTGCTGTCGGTCACGACAATCGAGGCGAAGGATCCCTGTCCGGGAATCTTTACCGTGCTTTGCTGCAGCCGAGGGCCGTCGATTACGTGTTGTCCGACGAACTCACCGACCAGCGTGAGCCGGCGGCTAATCCGGTAGTCCACTCCGCCGGAGTAGAGGAAGCTTGGAGGCAGGTTGAGGTGGTCGCCTTTTGGATTGGTGTATAGCGCCGAGGCACTGTTCCATTGATAGCCAATGTTGAGGTTCGGTGTAAAGTGTTTCCCGCGATGGGAAAGGATGGCGTATGGCTTTACGCCATAAGCTCCGGTGCCGAGATAGTTGGTTTCGTCTCCCGTCGGAATGCGCAGCTCGCTGCCCACCGCCATGCTGAAGCCGTTTTCCGCGCGGAACACGTTGCCCTTAAGGCTCACGGTCACGTCACCGGGGCCGCTCTTCGATCCCGGGAGATTGATGGCGCCGAGCGAGAAGTCCGACAGCGGGTTGCCGTTGTTGTCCACGTTGTATTGATGTGCGTTCGAAACCAGCGACAGGTTCACCGTCGAGAACGGCACTACAAGCGTCAGATCCAGACGGCTGGAGATGCCGAAGGTGGCGAGGGCCGTGTACTGGTCCACGCGGAAGTCGATGTTATTGGCGCCAACCACATACGATGTTCCGACTCCCGGGTACGTGACCTGGTTCACTGTGGCCAGATTCTTGAAGCGCGCTCCGTCAATGCTGCCGAATCCGAAGCGCTGGTAGTTAAAAGAAACGAAGAAGCGATGCTTGCCGATCGTCTCGCCGCGCTGCGTAAGGATCGTGCCCAGGCTCTCCGCGCTGAACGTTGGAATGCCGTTTACGAAGGTAATGCCGGTGCCTGACACAGCCGTCGCCACAGGCAGGCTGCTCAACTGCGTGGCCAGCGTCGCCGACAGAACCACTGGGTTGAAGCTCTGTCCGGATGCCGTGGTGGTATTGCCCGCGGTGATATTTGCGGGCGCGCGGAATCCTGTAGCCAGCTCGCAAGCCAGGTTCGTGTTGTTGATCGGGTTATATCCCGGACAGGGAAGCGGCGTCGATTGCCCATGCGCCACCGCTCCCAGCATCGCAGCGAATATCCCAACGACGATTGCGCGTTTGATCATGATTTCTCCCCTGAACCAGCCACCAGCTAAATCCTCATTCCCAAGCCGATCCTCCGATGGCCCGATAACCCGATAACCCGATAACCCGATTCCTAGAACCCGACGTTCATCGGGATGCTTGCCACTGCCGTCTGCCCGTTCGGGCCTGTGCCCGTGATCTGCACCACATAGCTGCCCGGCTGCGTTGTCGTGTTCGTTCCCGAACCCGGCTGCAACGGAACTGGATTATTGAAGCCGCCGCCGCCGCATCCAGCCGAGATCAGCAGGAACGCTACGATCAGCGACAGTCCCAAAACGGTCAGCATCTTCCGCCGCAGCAAACGACGCCGCAGCGATCCCGGCAACGCCATCGGCAGGAAGACCATCGCGGGCATCGCGAACCAAATGCTCTCGAGTCCGCGAATGCGCAGGTCTGCCTGCAAGGTTCC
>JAFAUE010000317.1 GCA_019243475.1 Acidobacteriota bacterium
ATGGCTTATAAGTCCCAATTTGCAGACCAACATGAAGGCAGCACGATATTTCCCGCGCAGGCCGAGATCCGCGATCGCATTCATTCCATGGCCCGCTTTTATGGCTTGCTGGCAGGCGTGAAGTATGCTGAGCCGTTTTTCCAGAAAGAAATAGGATTGGTGGAGGATTTACTTGCGCTGCCGGTGCAGTCGATTTGAGCACGCTTATTCGGCTTGCGTAGCGGTTCAGGTTCTGCTTCTTATTCCTTTAACTAATTTTCGAGAGGCGGAAGTTGCCACGCGTTGTTCACTGACTTTTCCGCGTAAGACCGCAAACGCATCTTTCCTCCACAGCACTTCCACGCTGAAACCTGCTTTTCCCATTAATTGCAATTCGTCATTCAGTGGGACGTACATGTCTTCGTGGGACCATGCCTCCAGATAATCGTCCGCTTGCTTTGAACCATATTGACGGGCAAGATGGCTTTTCCAAGCGTGAAATTGCACAGCGCAAAGGTTGGCGTCGTTTGCCGGGCAGCAGTCCACCATCACGAATTCTCCGTTTCGCCGCAGTGCGGCAGCAATGCGGCTATACAGACGTTCCTTGCCTTTGCGAGTTCGCACGTGGTGTAGCGCAAAAGAGGCCACAACCGCGTCGCATGCCGGCAATTCGAACTCAACAAACGAATCGCAGAGCAGCTTGGTACTCGGCGGCAAACGCTGGGCAGCCGCTTTCAATATTTCTGGATCCGAGTCGATGCCAATGACGCGCGCTTTAGGGACGCTTTTCAGACAGCGCTCGGCCAGCGCTCCGGTGCCAATTCCCAAATCGAGAATGGTGCGCGCCGAAGAATCGACGGCCGCAGCCGCGATATCCAGCATCTCCTCATAATGCGGGATGAAGGTGCGAATGCGTGCATCGTATTCCGCGAGGTCGATACCGAGATGGGTAGCAACGCTCATTCAACGGTCGTCGCGGTAAACCACTCCGCCTCTCATCACGAACTTCACGTGCCGCACGGCGGTGATATCTTTCGTGGGATCGCCGTCAAGGCCAATGAGGTCGGCCTGCATTCCGGTTGCCAGGCTGCCGATCTGATTCTCCAAACGCATCGCTTGGGCAGCCACCGATTGCGCAGAAACCATAGCCGCCATGGGTTCCTGTCCACCATCCTGGACGCGATAGATGAATTCCTCGGCGTTACGTCCGTCCGCGCCGGCGACGGCGTCAGTTCCGAAAACGATTCTCAGTCCTGGCGTCGCAAGGGCGCGCTTGAACATCTGGACGTTCAGCGGCAGGACTTCCTGCATTTTGGCGAATCCTTCTTCGGTATAACCCGGAGCGCCCAGGAATTGCTGCTTGTGATCAAGATAGTTGTGAATGACGAGTCCAACTTGCGGATCAAACCAGACACCGTCTTTTGCCATAGTTTGGAGATCCTCGTCGGTCGTCAGGCTGCCGTGTTCCACTTCGGTACAGCCAGCATCAGACGAGGCCTTCACCGCTTCTTTGTAGGCATGAACTACAGAACGAAGACCCTGGGCGCGCGCTTCGTCGCAAGCGGCCTTGAGTTGCTCATTGCTCAGAGTCTGCCCTCCACCCTGACGAATGCTGCGCGAGGCGAAGATTTTCAGGACATCAGCGCCATCGGCCTTCACTTTGCGCACAAATTCCCGAATCTGATCCGGCGTCAGCTTGTCATCGGTGAGCGGATTGATGGCAGTCAGCAGGCGCGGACCGGGAATTACGCCGTTATTGATGGCATCGCGCAGAGGTTTATCTTCCGGCGAGCCGAGGCTCTGAATCGTGGTAAATCCTGCCTGCAGTGTGCGCCACAGATTGCCCTGGGCTTCGATGGTTGCGCGTTCGGGCGATTCATCTTTCTCGCCGAAGTGGCCGTTTGGACCGAAGTGCCACGTGGGATGTGTGTGGCTGTCGATCCATCCCGGCATGACAGTCAGACTGCCGAGATCGTAATCGGAAGGCCCGCGATCGCCGCCCTTCCGCATCTCTTCGACCGAGGTGATTTTGCCGTCGATGACGGCGATGCGCACATTGTGTAGCACGTTCCCGCGTCCATCGAACGCGGTATTCGCATAAAGCGTGACCCTGCCATTTTGCGCGGAGGCAATGGCGCTCGTCAGCAGAACGACAAAACAGAATCGCGCGATGTTTTTCATGCCCAGAATTTTCGCATGAGCAGCTTTTTTGCGCGGTCCCATCATTTAAAGGACTTAGCTCAAAGGTCCCTGCCAGGTCCCTATGGGATATCCCATCGAGGTCCCTATGGGATCCCATGGGATATCCCATCCGGTCCCATAGCGATCTCGATGGGACCTGCAAGTCGTGCGCGTCCGGGAGCGGACCACAACGCTCCTGCGTCGCGCGTCGCACATGCCCATTTTGACCTTCAATAGCACAGAGCTGTGCTAGCACCAGGGCTTCCCGCATGCAAGAGAAATCGACGCTAATCTGGAACTACGCCGTGTGCAACATCCTCGCGGTTGTCGCCAGGTGTCGTCATCCCCCGATTTTCACGAGGGCAGCAACATTCCCTTTTCGAGATGTCGAGTGGTGTGCGCATATGCAGCAGCGTTGGGATCGTGGGTGACCATCACGATGGTCTTGCCGAACTCCTCGTTGAGACGCTTCATGATTTCGAGCACCTCGGCTGCCGAGTGGCTGTCGAGGTCGCCGGTAGGCTCATCGGCCAGCAGCAGCGTGGGGTCGGTGACGATGGCGCGTGCAATGGCAACGCGTTGTTCCTGTCCTCCGGAGAGTTGCTTAGGAAGATGATGGACGCGATCGCCTAGACCGACCAGCGTCAGCGCCGTCATCACATGATCTTTGCGCTCATTCTTGCTCAGTTTCGTCAGCAGCAGCGGAAGCTCTACGTTCTCGAACGCGGTTAAGACGGGAATGAGGTTGAACGTCTGAAAGATGTAGCCGATGTGACGGTTGCGCCACTCGGCAATCTTCGTGTCGTTGTAACGGAAAACATTCTCGCCCTGCACTAGGAGCTCGCCGGCAGTAGGACGATCGATTGCGGCGATCATGTTGAGCAGCGTCGTCTTACCTGACCCAGAAGGGCCCATCAGCGCGAGAAACTCCTTCTCCGCGATTTCTATCGAGACATCGTCGAGCGCCTTCACTTCAAACTCGTCGCGCTTGAAGATTTTGCTCACGTGATTGGCCTGAACCAGCTTTGTTGCTACTGGCACGCTTTTCATTTCCGCTGTGTGAGGCATAAGGACACCTTTCTAAGACCTAGTCAGAACCGTCTGCGGTAGCGGACGGGTTACGCCATCACCACACGAATGTCGCCACTCACCCATTCGCTACCGCGAACGGTTCCGACCTGTGACTTCAATCGCGTCAGGTCATCTCACTTCACTTTTACCCGGTCTCCATCTTTCAGCTCCGAGGGCGCATTCACTATCACGTCCTCACCACCGGTGAGGCCATCGACGACATAACCGTCGCTACGCTGACTGATCACTTTGATCTCGCGTGCAACCGCCCTGCCCTTGAATGCCACCAGTACAATGCGCTTACCGCTGCTGTCGTGCACGGCGCTAATGGGCACAATAGCCCCGGCCGATGCTGCGGCTGAAGGAGCGTGCTTGTTCTCATCTGCCAGGAAGCGGACATTGGCGTTCTCCTCCGGGCGAAGGTAGTCGTCGGGGTTCAGGACCTTCACCTTCACCTGCACGGTCGCCTTCTGCCTGTTTGCCATGGGAGCAATCTCATTGATCACGCCTTTGTACTCGCGATCGGGATAGGCGTCCGTCGAAAGCACAGCCTTCTGCGTGGGACTGAGCTTGGCAAAGTCGTTCTGGCTGATGTCGAGTTCGACTTGCAGATCGGTCAGGTCCGCCAAGGTTACAACCGAGCCACGCGGACCGCCCGTGTCTGCCGCCGCGGCGAACTGAGCGGTCACGAGCTCACCTTTCTCCGCAGTCCGTTCAAGAATGGTGCCGGTTACGGGAGCGCGAATCTGCGTGGCATCCAGCTGCGATTCGGCATACGCGAGCTGCCCTTCAGCTTGCTCCACTGCTCCGCGAGCACTCTCGATTTCTTCCTGCCGCGGTCCGATTCGGGAGAGTCGGTATGCCTTTTCCAATGACTGCATGTGCTGCAGTGCGGAATCGTATTTCGCTTGCGCATCATCGAGCTGCTGGTGAGAGAAGACTCCCTGCTGCACCAAGGGTTTGGTGCGCTCAAGCGTTGATTTCGCGTCGGCAAGATTGGCGCGTGCTTCGTCGAGATTGGCATTAGCCTGGTCGATCTCTTCGGGGCGAGAACCATGTTGAAGTTGCTCCAGCCGAGCTTTAGCGACGTCTACTGCTCCGCGCGCTTGCTGGACCTGAGCGCGGAATTCCTGGTCTTCTAACTTGACCAGGACCTGCCCGGCTTTAACTTTGTCGCCCTTTTCCACGCCGATCCAGGCAATTCGGCCAGTGACCTTCGAGTTCACGTCGATAGTGTGGTGCGCGACGATGTACCCAGCGGCCTGCAGCACAGTGTCGCCCGGTGTGCTCGAACTGATCGTCTGCGCACGAACGGTCTGCACTTCAGGAATGCTGGACGAAAAGAGCCGAATTCCGAGAGCGACGAGGCTCAAGACCACTAGCGCAAAGATTCCCGCCAGGATGAAGCGCTTCGACCACTTTGGCTCATCGGGCTCTTTCTGCGCGCGGTCAATGCGCAGGCTGCTCAAGTCTCCGTATTTGGTTTCCAATGGCATAAGTCAAAATCAAGAACAGTGCGCTGCAATCGCGGGGCTCAATCCCTGAGCGCGGCCAGGATCTCCCTTCTTGACGCATGCCACGCCGGCGCAATCCCACCAAATACGCCCATGGTGACGGCAAAGATGATCGCGGTAACAATCACGTTCAGCGTAATGCGAATGGCGAACACGGTTTCGCTGAAAGTGACATTGTTGCCCGTGCCCGTGGTCATTCCATTGAGAGGCGCCATCAAAACCAGTCCGACTGCCGCGCCCAACAGCGCCAGGAGCACAGACTCAAGCACAAACGAGGTAATGATGCTGGGGCGCGAAAATCCCAAAATACGCAGAGTCGCGATTTCGCGGCTGCGATATGCGACCGCGGCATACATTGTGTTCATCGCTGCGAAGCACGAACCGACGGCCATGATGATAGCGACGACGGTCCCCACAAACTGGATAGGTTGTCCCGATTTGGTCTGATTGGCGTAGTAATCCGTTTCTGAGAGTGCGTCGAGGGCCAAGCGCTGATCGTCCTGCATGCGGTTCTTCAATGCTTGGGCCGCGACGGGATCCGTAGCATGTACCAGCACGGAAGAAAACGCGGCATTTCGTTCGAAGTCCGCGGCCATCTGATTCACGTCCGCCCATATCTCGGAGCTGGAAGCAGTGTCGCCAGCGTCAAAAACACCGACAACCTTCCAATTGCCTTTGCCGAAAAAGATCTCATCGCCGATATTTGCCTTCCGAAAGCGACTTTTAATCGACTTGCTGACGACGATCTCCCGTTTTCCGGTATCGAACCAACGGCCTTCCACCAGCGGAATGTTTGGTCGCAGTTCGAAGCCTATTGGCGACATGCCCCGAACCGTGACGTTGGTCTCGCCGGTGTTATCGTTGCGCGGCAACATGATCACAACGACAACCTCGCCCGAAGCCAGCGGATCGCCTGACTTGCTCTTGGCGATACCCGGCAAATACTTAATCGTCTCGTAGGTACCCCGATCGATGCCGCTCTGCAGCTCGGTCTGCGAAGCATGACGGAGCACCAGCACGTTCAAGGGGTCGCCGCTGCTGACGAAGGCCTTCTTGAGTCCAGCGAGCAGCGCCATGATGAACACCGCCACTGAAACC
>JAFAUE010000509.1 GCA_019243475.1 Acidobacteriota bacterium
AGCGAAGGTCAGTGTCACTGAAGTAAGCGCCGGAATATCAAGCGGCAGCAATGCGCGAACCGTCAGCAACAGGAACAGCCAGGGCAAGCTGAGGAACAGGTCAATCAGCAGCCGCGTAGATCGATCCCACAATCCTCCCGCATAGGCTCCGGCTCCTCCGATTACTGCGGCTAGAAGGACCGAGATAAACGCTGCGGCGGGTGCCAACAGCAGCGAAATGCGCATGCCATAAAGAAGACGCGAGAACCGATCCCGTCCAAGGTCGTCAGTCCCAAGCGGAAATTGGTGTGAAGGAGGATGGTCAATGTCACTTCGGAACTGCCTTGCGTATGGCGAAGGCGCGAGCACGTTGGCGCACAGGGCAAGCAGGAAGACCGCTACAAGTAATCCCGCCGCGATCCAGCGTGCGCGCGTCACAGAACATCCCTCGTGGATGTGGGCGTTAATGCGTCGGAAAATGAATTTGCCGCAACAGTCGCCAGGGCAATCATCAGCGTAAGGTTCACCAACAGCGGCACATCCCGCGAAAGCGCGGCTTTCCATGCAAGCTGTCCCAATCCAGGAGAGTCGCAAACCACTTCCACTGGAATCGCTGCGCCAATCGCAATGCTGACGGTGACGCCTGCCAGTGCCAGCAACGGTCCCGCTATGTTTGGGAGGACGTGAAATCCCAGAATCCGCGCAGGGGCGAGCCCGCGGGCTTTTGCTGTGAGAACATGGGGAAGGGCATAAGTCTTGATTAGCAAGTTGCGAGAGAAGCGAAAGACCTTGGGAAGAACAACGAGAGCAATCGCCAAGGTGCCGGGAGAGCCGACGACGAGAAACAACAGCGCCAACACAGCAGAAGGGATACATACAAAGATTCCGCTGATTACGCTGGCTGTGGTGCTGTACAGAGGCGAGCGCTTCCATGTTGCCGGCAAAGCAAGCGCGAGTCCTAAAAGCCAGCCTCCGGCAACGCCAATTGCAATCGATTGCAGTGTTTCCGGTAGGCGATCCCGAAGCAGTTCCGAAACGGGACGATCCATCGAGCGAGAGTACCCAAGGTCTCCCTTTGCAAGAGAGCTGAGGTAGTGGCCGTAGTAAGAAAGGATATTTCGTTCCGCAGCATCCTGCTGATGCAGCGACCGCCGCATTTCGCTGCTGAGTTGTAAATTGAGGTCACTCTCCTGGATCCCGAATCCAGGCGCGATGCGCACGAGTGTCGCTCCCGCTAACCCTCCTATGAGCGCGGTGAGCAGAATAGCGAGCAAATGACGGCCGGCTGTGTGCAGAAATTTCACAGGCTTCTCGGTTCCCAATATGAGCTTGTGAACGAGAGCCGTCCAGTGTTTAAGCGGGTGCGGAGCATTGGGAGCTCTTAGCTTCCCTTGTGCAAAGAATACGAACGCAATTTTCGGCTGAGCGTGCGGCGGGAAATTCCTAAAATTCTCGCGGCTTTTTGCTGATGGCCTGATGTACCTTTCAGGGCCTCGAGAATGACGTTCTTTTCCATTTGGTCCAGCGGTGCCGATTGCACCGGCATCTTCAGTGCCGGGCGGCATTGTTGCAAATGCGCCGGCAGCTCATGGACGGTAATCATCTCGCTCGTGGCGAAAACGGCTGCGGTCATCACTACGTTGCGCAGCTCGCGGACGTTGCCGCTCCAGCCGTAATTTTCCAGCGTCAGCTTGGCCTCTTCGGAGAAGTTCAGATGTGGATAAACGCCATGCAGGAAAAAGTTCGCCAGCGGAATTATGTCTTCCTTACGCTCGCGCAGCGGGGGCACGTGGATGTGAATCTGGTTGAGGCGGTGGTAAAGGTCATTTCGGAACAGACCGCGAACGGCCTGCTGCTCGAGGTCACGGCTGGTTGCGGCGATGATTCGCACGTCGACTGCGACTTTCTTCTGACCGCCGACGCGGTAGTAAGGTGTCCCATCAAGCACTCGCAGTAGCTTCACCTGGGTCCGTGGTTCGAGTTCTCCGATTTCGTCGAGAAACAATGTGCCCGCGTCCGCCAACTCGAAGAATCCGGCCTTCATTGCTTCTGCGCCGCTGAACGCGCCTTTTTCGTAACCAAAGAGCTCGCTTTCGATCAGATGTTCGGGAAGCGCAGCGCAGTTCACATCGATCCAAGGCTTCGCGCATCGCAGAGAATAATGATGGATCGCGCGCGCGACGATCTCTTTTCCCGTTCCGGTCTCGCCGGTGATAAGAACAGATGCGCTGGTCTTGGCCACACGTTCCGCCATGGCCATGACGCGCTGCAGAGCAAGGCTGTGCACAATTGCAGGCACACCCAGCAGCAATTGCGGGTTGGGCTCGACTGACAAGGTTGAAGGGGAACAACTTCCAGGGACTTCCCGAATGCGTTCTACAACTTACATCGGAAATGACAGGACGCTCTTAGGGACCTGCCAGTACAGCATTACTGTTGGTTACGGGGAATGTTACTTTAGTGTGGTCCAGCCCTCTTCGAGCTGTTTCTGCAGGATCCACCGCTTCAAGGCATTGGCCGATTGTTCATTCATCTGCAGGAACTTGATTCCGGCATGCCCTTCACGCGAGCACCATGCGATTTCGGCATCGGTTTGAACCGGAGTCTCGAGACCGGGTACCTGAAATTCCAGATGAAACATCAAGGCGTTCTGGGCCTCAAAGGGCACATCGAGCAATTGAATTCCACCGGTACTTACGTTAGCCGATGTCGCCGTGAATTCCATCCCCTCGGATGTACGTACCCTGACCGGGACCGTTAAGGTGATGCGGAAGTAGCTTTGCTGGCGCTGGCTGAGAAGGCCGAGCGAATCAGAGTTCTGCTGCTGCGACTCCTCCCGCATGGTCTTGAGTTGTCGGCTCAGTGTCCTGCGCGAAATTCCCAATTCATCAGCCGCCAATCCCTGATGGCCGCCGTGGCGAGCGAGAGCTTCCAGGATTCGTTGGCGGCGAAGTTCGCGCAGTCCGCCTCCAGCGGGAGACGCTGGCGTAGGCGGCTGCTGAGGGCGCGGGGCGCTGAATACCGAGGAACTCATGGACCCGGGCATTGCCGCCGCGCGGCTGAGTGCCACTTCAAAGGACGCGATCTCGGGCGGAAGATCGGCGGGCTCCACAATGTGGCCGGTGCAAAGCGCACCTGCCCGCATCATTACATTGCGCAGCTCACGCACATTGCCCGGCCAGCGATACGCTTCTAGCATGGCCATGGCTGCAGGAGAAATGCGGGTGTGGGGGTCAGTTATGCGCAGAAAGTGCTCAGCCAGAATAGCGACGTCTTCTTTGCGTTCGCGCAACGGTGGGACGCGCAATTGGAATTGCGACAGGCGGTGATAAAGATCGCCGCGGAAGCGTCCGTCGCGAACGGACTGGTCCAATTCCTGATTCGTCGCGGCGACGAGCCGCACATCGACAGTGACTTTCTTTGTGCCGCCCAGGCGATAGTACGGAACGCCATCGAGGACGCGCAGCAGCTTGACTTGAAGCTTGGGCTCAAGCTCGCCGACTTCGTCAAGAAAGAGCGTGCCTTTATGCGCCAGTTCAAAGAAGCCGGGCTTTGATCCTTCCGCCCCGCTGAAAGCTCCCTTTTCGTAGCCGAACAGTTCGCTCTCCACAAGATGTTCAGGCAGCGCGCCGCAATTTACATCCACCCAGGGCTCGTCGCAGCGTAAGGAATTGAAGTGCAGAGCCCGCGCGATGAGTTCCTTGCCTGTGCCCGTTTCCCCGATGATGAGCACGGCGGCATTATGGTGAGCCACACGTTCCACCATGGCCAGCAGCCGGCGCATCGAGTCGCTGCGGAAGACTGCCTGCACCCCAGGCAATTCCAAAATCACGGGTTCGCTACTCAAGGAATCTGGGGCCTTTCTTTAGGCTGGGGCGGAGTGTAGGCCAGCAGCGTAGATGCCCGCAACTTAAATAAACAGCAGTACTTGGCCTGATAACGCAGAGGTATATGCCTTAAGAGCCTGGATTAAGAGCGCCGTCATGTGTCAAAACGCCACATGCAGCCCGCATAGCTCCCGCGAGCCACGCCTTGCCATCTTGTCTCAATGATGTCCCAACTGGGCCAAGTTGTCTCAACCACAATTGTCCCAATCCGGCACTACGACCTAAGTATCACAAAATAATGGCACTTGATGCAGGCATTTTCCCACATGTCATGGCCCCCCAAGTGCACCATTGGCCAGTGCGAGGGTAACCGAAAGTGCAAACAGACCGACTCAAGGCTGGTGCATTTATTACGTTTGTAGCATTCACAGGCGCCTCAGTGTTCGCCTATGGAATGCTCAATTGGCACTCTGAGGACTTGGTCAAGCTGGCGGTGTACGTCATCATCGCAGCTGTTGCCTCAGGACTCAAAGTAAGCCTGCCGGGCGTGAACGGGACGATGTCTGTCAACTTCCTGTTCGTGCTTCTCGGCATCGTCGAACTCAACCTTCCAGAAACGTTGCTGATCGGTTTGACCGGCATCGTCACTCAGAGCCTCTGGAAGTCACGCAAGATCACTCCCATCCATCTGGCGTTCAACCTGGGCGGAAATGCCGCTGCTATCGGCGCGTCGTATTTCGCCTATCAGAAAGTCCAGAACGGATGGTTCGCGCATAGCCTTCCGCTGTCTCTGGTGGCCGCTGCTTCAACATATTTTCTGGCGAACACCGTGCCGATCGCTTGCGTGATCTCTCTCACCGAGCACAAGCCGGTAACCAAGACGTGGAAGGAATGCTACTTCTGGTGCTTCCCGTACTACCTATTTGGCGCGGCACTCACCGGACTGGCGCACCTGATTAATCAGCACGCGGGATGGGAAACGTCGCTGCTGGCCTTCCCGGCGGTGTACTGGATTTATCGCTCTTATCGCCTTTACCTCGAGCGCCTGGAGCATGAAAAGAGTCACGTCGAGGAAATGGCCGCACTGCACTTGCGCACCATTGAAGCGCTGGCGCTGGCCATTGAAGCCAAGGACCACACCACGCACGAGCACCTTAAACGCGTTCGGGTTTATGCCGTTGAAGTGGCCAAGCAATTGAAAGTTTCAGAAGAGGAACTCGAAGCTCTGCGTGCCGCTTCGCTGCTGCACGACATCGGCAAACTGGCCGTTCCCGAGCACATTATTTCCAAACCGGGAAAACTGACGCCGGAAGAGTTCGAGAAGATGAAGATTCACCCGATCGTCGGCGCCGAGATTCTGGAGCGCGTCCAGTTCCCATACCCGGTTGTACCGATCGTTCGCGCGCACCACGAGAAGTGGGACGGCAGCGGCTATCCGTTGGGTCTGCGCGGTGAAGAGATTCCCATGGGCGCTCGCATTCTCGCGGCGGTCGATTGTCTCGACGCGCTTGCGTCGGATCGCCAGTATCGTCGCGCATTGCCACTCGACGAAGCCATGCGGCACGTTGAGATGGAATCCGGCACCAGTTTTGATCCGCAGGTTGTTACCGTGCTCAAGAAGCAGTATCAGCAGCTTGAGCGGCAGGCGCAGGGTCAGGACCATCCGCTGGTGAAGCTCTCGACCGACGTGAAGGTCGTAAAGGGCACACCGGCAGCCGGCCTCGAACACAACGAAGGCGCGAAGTACGAAGGGCCGGTTGTTGCAAAAGGCCAACAGGTCGAATTCCTTACGTCCATCGCCAGCGCTCGGCAGGAAGCGCAGATGCTTTTCGAGCTCAGCCAAACCATCGGCAACTCGCTGTCGCTGGACGAGACATTGTCAGTCTTGTCTGTGCGCTTGAAGCGTCTGATCCCATACGACTCCATCGCGATTTACTGCAAGAAGGACGATCGCCTGATTCCCGAATTCGTCACCGGCGACAACTTCCGTCTGTTCTCGTCATTGCAGATCCCGATCGGACAAGGTTTGTCAGGCTGGGTGGCGCAAAACCGCAAAGCCATCGTTAACGGCAATCCGTCGGTTGAACCTGGATATCTGGCCGACGACACAAAATTCAGCACGCTGCGTTCAGCACTGGCAGTTCCGCTGGAGGGATTGCAGGGTGTGCTCGGGGTGCTAGCCCTCTATCACTCAGAGAAGGACGCATTCACGAACGATCACCTGCGCATTCTGCTGGCGATCGCTTCGAAGCTCGGCTTGTCCATCGAGAACGCTCTGAAGTACCGGCTCGCGGAAACTTCGGCTACGACCGACTATCTCACCGGTCTGCCAAATGCCCGCTCGCTCTTCCTGCACCTGGATCGCGAGATGTCGCGCTGCCGCCGTCACGACGAGGCGCTCACCGTTCTCGTCTGCGATCTCGACGGCTTCAAGCAGGTGAACGACCGCTTTGGACACTTGGAAGGCAATCGCCTGCTGCGCGTCTTCTCGCAGAAGCTGAAGGAATCCTGCCGCGAGTACGACTACGTAGCCCGAATGGGCGGCGACGAGTTCGTAATCGTGGCGCCCGGGCTATCTCCGGAAGACAGCCTGGAGAAGAGCTACTACTTCAACCAGCTCGCGGTTGACGCGGGCAAACAAGTTACTGGGGAAGAGATCGTCTCGCTGAGCGTAGGCGCTGCGTACTATCCGAAGGACGGACGCGACGCCGAGCAACTGCTCGCCGAGGCGGATCGCCGCATGTACGTGGTCAAGCAGCAGCACCACGCCGGCATGGACATTCCTCAAGAAGTTCCTCGAGCCGCAAAGGTGAACTGAGCACCCTAAGCACGAGGCCCTCGCAGAAAACCCCAGCCGCAAGGCTGGGGTTTTCGTTTGGAACACAGC
>JAFAUE010000297.1 GCA_019243475.1 Acidobacteriota bacterium
CCAAAGTCAGTAGTCATGTTGAGGGACGAACTTTGGACTCGTACCCGAGAGCAAGGCAAAGCCAGAAACCAAGATTGCGAACAATTTCATTAGAGGATCCTTTGGGACGAGCGGCGGGCATTATAACGGAAGTCGCTGCAACGAAAAGTTGAGAGTTGTAGAGACGCGGCACGCCGCGTCTCTAAGCCTTAGAACTATTCGTAGCGCAGCGCCACTATGGGATTCACTTTCATGGCGCGATATGCCGGCAGATAACACGCAAAGAGCGCGACTGCGCCAAGCGCTACCGCGACCGCTGCAAACGTAATTGGGTCGGTGGGCTTCACTCCATAGAGCATGCTCCTCATCAGACGAGTCAGACCGAAGGAAGCAGCCATACCTGCAGCAATCCCAAGCAGGATGAACGTGGTTCCATCTGCGAGAATCAAGCGCAACACATCAAGGCGTCGCGCGCCCAAGGCCATGCGAATGCCAATCTCCTGCGTGCGCTGGCCGACCAGGTAAGCGAGAACGCCGTAGATGCCGATGCTCGCCAAAAGAAGCGCCAAGCCTGCAAACGCCCCCAGCAGAATCATGGCAAAACGCCGTTCGGCCAAGGTGGATGAAACGATTTGATCCACGGTTTGCGGTGCGTACAGTGCGACGTCGCTATTCGCTCGGTTGAAGGCAGCGCGTATGTCGGCGAACAATGAAGGAGAATTGGTTTCCGATCGAACCAGCATCCCCACTCCAGATGCGATTTGGCCCATCGTGCCGTCAGGAAGCTGCATGAGTGACAGATACATTTCCGCACGCAGCGCCTGAGTGGCATCGCTGTCCAGTCCCCACTGTTTCACATGGCCAACGACGCCCACGATCTCCGCGAATTCTGTGTCACTGAATCTAAGACGCTTGCCGAGCGGATCCTCATTGGGGAAGAATTTGCGCGCAAACTCCTCATCCACAACCGCTGCCCGAAGAGAATGCGATGAGTCCTGTTGCGTGAGGAACCGGCCGCGCAGCAGCGGAATCCCCATCGCCTTCAGGTAGTCCGGGCTTACAACGTATTTGAGCGCCCAACTCATATCGTTGGAGCTGGCCGGTTTGGGATGTCCTTCTATCCAGAAGAGTTCCTCGTCGTCATATGCGAGTGGAAAAGCACCCCAGGTAAGTGAGCTGGCCTCGATTCCCGGAATGGAACTTATGTTCTGCTGCACATCTCGAAGCGCAGATCGAATTGCGTCGGGGTCCGCGTTGTTCATGGAGGGCGGCAGGCTCACGTTAAACGTAAGTACTCGATGAGGATCGAATCCTGGATTCACCTTCCACAGGCCTACCATGCTGCGCAGCATCAGACCAGCGCCCATAAGCAGCACCAGAGCAGTCGCAATTTCAATGACCACAAATACTCGCTGCACGCTCATGCGGACTCCGCTAAAAGCGCGTCCGGCATTTTTAAGCGATTCGAGTAAATTGGTGGAGGACATCTTCAGGGCAGGCGCCATTCCGAACGCAATTCCGACAACTACACACACCATGGCGGTAAAGGCCAAGACTCGGCCGTCAATACCAACCTCGCCGGCACGCGACAAAGCTCTGGGGAGAGCGGTAAGCGCGGCCTTGGTTCCCCACTTGGCCAGCGCGAGCCCAAGCATTCCACCAGCGAAGGCGAGCAGTACGCTCTCTGTGAGCAGTTGCCGGATGACGCGTCCCGGCCGCGCTCCTAAAGCTACACGGACCGCAAACTCGCGCTGGCGTGAAGTTGACCGGGCCAGCAGAAGATTGGCTACATTCACGCAGGCAATCAGCAGAACAAATCCCACGGCAGCCTGCAGGACCCAGAGAATCGAACGGCTCTCGCCTGTCATAGCCTGCTTGATCGGGGTGAGGTTTGCTCCGATACCAGTATCGGTATCGGGATAAGCAGCGGTGAGATTACGCGAGACTGTCTCCATGTCGGCACGGGCCTGCTCAATGGACACGCCATCTTTCAGCCGCCCAATGCCGTGAAATCCAAGTCCCGCTCCGCGCTTGAGCAGCAGGTTGTTGGTCCACTGCCCAATCGGCAGGTACACGAGGCCGGTGCGAAATGAAGGTATAAGCAGATCAAAGGTCTTGGGAACGACACCGACGATCGAATAGATATCGCCACCGAGGTTGATTGCTTTGCCCAAAATGTTCGGATCACCGCCGAACTTCTCCTTCCACAGAGTCTCGCTGATAAGAGCGATCGGGGGAGCTCCAACTTCATCCTCGCCGGGCAGGAAAGTGCGTCCCAAAAGCGGTTTGATGTTGAGCATCGAGAAGAAGTCGGAAGATACCAGATCGCCGCTTATCAGTTCGGAGTCACCATGCCCGATCAAAAGGAAACCCTGAGATCTGGTCAGGGCCATCGCCGAGAAAGTGTGATTGTCTTTCCGCCAGTCGCGGAAATTCGGGAATGAAATGGAGCCGAAATCGAAATTTGGCTTGCTTTCGGCCAAGGCAACGAGTTGTTCAGGATGCGGGTACGGTAACGGTTTCAGCAGAACACCATTCACGACCGAGAAGACGGCTGTGTTAATCCCAATACCCAGGGCCAGCGTGAGAATGGCAACGGCAGCAAACCCCGGTG
>JAFAUE010000203.1 GCA_019243475.1 Acidobacteriota bacterium
AAATAGCGAACAGTAACGAGAAACAGTACTCAGTCCAATGCAATCGACTGCTGGCGCACCCAGTTGTTCATTCAGTCGCCATTCCGTATCTTCGATTTTCTGGCTGTCGAATAATCATGGCCGGATATTTCATCCCACACCGTAAAACTTTTAGAGATCATCATTTCGAAGAAACGACGAATCGAGTACTCTCTCGAAATCGCACGCTGCGAACACCGAGGAGCGCGGGCAGCGGCGGTAAGGTATGGCGCGAAAAACCGAAATTAAAAACACTGGGCGAACGCAAATAATAAGGTGCGCCGCCCAACCGCGACCTGCTCTATCGGAAAAAAAGGGAAATTCTCAGGCCACGAACTCCAATGCAAATCAAAGGAGGCCTTCATGGCAGACATCATTCAGCAACTCATGGTGAAAGCTCCTGTAAGTCGCGTTTTCCAAGCAATGAGCACGCCCGCAGGTTTGGATCGGTGGTGGACAAAGACGTCGTCCGGCACGCCAGAAGAGGGTGGCGAGTACAGCCTCTTCTTTGGTCCCGACTATGATTGGCGGGCTAGGGTGACGAAGTATCGCGTGAATTCCGCGTTCGAGCTGGAAATCACAAAAGCTCATCCTGACTGGCTGGGAACTCGCGTGGGATGCGAACTACAGGAAGAAGCCTCAGACCGTACCAGTCTTCGCTTTTATCACCTAGGATGGCCCGACGAGAATGAGCACTGGCGCGTCTCATGCCATTGCTGGGCGCTGTACTTGCGCATCATGCGTCGCAACCTTGAGCACGGTGAAAACGTGCCCTATGAGCAGCGGCTCGACGTTTGATTGCCTACACTCCTGCTAATTCAGCGTATCCAAAGTGGGAACAAGTCGTATTGTCGTTCAACCTGTCTCAGTCCACTATAGTCGCAGATACTCCACTGAATCAGTCCCGATATGTCACACCAAAGTACATACCAACAAGACAAGCTATAAGCAGCACTATGCTGCCGAGGATTAGCTTGATGATCTCTGCTCTGGTAAATCTCGTTGGCGGTCGTTTCTTCATAATCTTTGTCCTGAACACAAACGAACAGGTGCTGGGCGCGAGTAGGTCATTCTTCGCGGGTGAGAACACCTGCACGGACTAGTTTGTGATCCGCGAGAAGAAGGTGCTCGTGAGGGAGTGGCAATGCACGCCCTCACGAAAAAGCGGCCTCTAGAAGTGGAAGCCGAGCTGTGCCGTCACGGTACGCGGGGTTACGTAATGCGTGCCGCTGAAGGTCGAGAGAAAGTTATACAGCGCCTCTTTGTTCGTAATGTTGATGGCGGTGAGTTGCAGGCTCCATTTGTACTTGTCGCCCCTAAAAAGGTTGTCATCGCCGAGCGACACGTCGAAGAGATGGCGCGGTGCAATGCGTGGCGGATTCTTGTCGTCGTTCTCTGTTCCCGGAGCGGGAATGGAAACCAGGGTGGAGGTGAACTGGTTGGGAGCACACGAGGCGAGCGACGAGGCCAAAGTCGCGCGCACTCCACTGCAGGAAAACGCTGCCTGGAATTGCTGGTCGGCGCTGAATCCACTTAAGTTGATGCTCGTGTCCCCCGCTGCAGCGAACGGCACGTGGCCAGCCACCAGTCCAGAATCATAACGCCAGTTGAATCCAACCCACGGGCCAGTTTTCCCAATTTGGTATTGCAAGTGCGTGGTCTGGTTAAACCGCTCGTCATGATCGATGCGAAACACTGCGGTGGGCGCAGGAACCGCTCCTGCCCCGCTCACCTGCGGGAAGAAAAAGCGCGCCGAGACGCTTGACATGACCATCAATGCCGAGAAGCCATGGAAATTCGGAACGCTTACTCGTCCAGCATATCCGGGAATTTTCGAGCGCGCCCAGCCGATCGGAAAGGTGAGCGGCGAGTCGCCCAGCACACTGAAGTCGTAGGCGTTGTGCGTGTACTTGGTGATGTATTCACCCGAGAGCACGAGATACCTGCCGAACGCCTGTTCCAGACCGGCATGGAACTCGTTGCGCCACCCTGCGCGCAACGGCGTGAGGTCAAGGGAGGAGCAGCCAAGCAGCGGACTCAAAACGGGATTCGCGCAACCAACACTGGAGGCGATTAGGTTCTCATTAAATGGCGTTTCAAGAAGACGAGCGTACGAGGCCCGGACAATGGTGTTCGTCCGCTTGATGTTATAGGCGATGCCAACTCTGGGTTCCGGCTCCTTATGCGTAACAAAGCCGTTGTAGAAGTCAGCTCGAAAGCCCAAGTTGACCTGCCAGTTTCCCTTCGTGATTGCATCCTGCGCATACAATGCAAGCTCTTTAATGTCAGTGTGGCCTTTGAAAGTAAACGGACTACCTCCGGCGGTCAGATCGAATGCCGGCAGCACAGCACACGGATCGGGAGCTGCGGCGCCATTCGGGCATCCGAAATCATTTGCCAGGTAGTTGGGATCGACAATGCCTAAAGTGTCATTCTCGTTCAGGAAAGTTTGCTGGTAAGTCACTCCGACTTTGATGTTATGAATACCCTTCGTATAGTTCACGTCGGAACGAAGACCCGCATTGGTAAGGCTTCGATCTTGTCCAATGCTAACCTGCCCAATTTGATTTACAGGGTCGAAGCTCGAATTAACGATCAGATCGTTGAAGGGATTCGCGCTTGGATAGTAGTTGAACTGATCGCGTCGCACAAAAGCGCCGAAAGTAAATAGCGAGTTCGCATTGATCAAATGTGTCCATGAAGGAGCGACGTTAAAAGTCTTGATTTGGGACCGCTCATCGGTTGGTCCGAGAGGACCGCCGGTGATCGGATTCACATCGTTGGGATGGAATTCGCCGTCGAACGAATTTGGTGTTTGAAACCATGAACGTGTGAAGCCCAGGTTCAACTGCATGGTATCCGCGTTCGACAGCTTAAAATCAACTCGGTCAAAGACGTTTTCCTCATTGCCTCTGTCGTGCAAGACCGTGAACTCAGGTGGATCCAGGAACCGGCCGCTATTCAGGCCACTCACTGAAATATAGTTACCAACTTTCGCGCCGCCGTAGGCAAGATCGAAGCCAGCGTTCGATGTCCCGAAGGTTCCGTAGGAAGCAAACACGCTTCCGTGCGGCTCATTACTGCCGAGTCCAGAGCGCGTGGTCACCTGAATGACGACGCTTGTCTTGTCGCCAAACTCCGCGGGCGGAGCTCCGGAGATCACCTCCAGGGACTGAATAGAGTCGAGAGGGATCTGGTTGGAAAAGACTTTGCTCTGCTGATCGGTAATAGGTTGTCCATCGACGGAGAACGAATTCTCGGCGTGATCACCGATTCCGTGGAACAGGCCATTGGAATCTGCAGCGATTCCGGGGGAAGACAACGTCACTAGGTTACTCACCGATGACGAGGCGCTCTCCAGCGGAAGCTTGTCGATGATGTTCTTATCGATGTCAGTGTGGAAGGTTGGATCGTTTTCCAGAAGGTCTGCAGCGTTGCTCTCCACTGTCACGGTTTGTACTGCCGTTCCCAATTGCAAGCTGATCTTCAGGTTCTGGGGAACGGGCGAGTTGAGATTCACGTCCTGAACGTAAGAGGCAAATCCGGCGCGTGTTACCGTCAGGTGATAGGGATTGAACGGAACATTCTCGAAGGTGAAGGAGCCGGAGCTGTCGGTCGTGGCAGTCTTATCGAACTGGCTGACGGGATTGTGAATTTCGACCGTAGCGCCCGGCACGACGGCTCCGGTTGGATCCACGACGGTGCCACTGACTGATGTGTAGTTCCGCGATTGTGCGCTGGCAGGCGCAGCAAGAACAAGCGTCGTGAGCAGCATTGCGAACGTGAATGCGCGCCCTACGAACAATGTGTTCCGAAGACGTGTGAATGTCGCTTCAATGAGTCGATGCATCTCAATCCTTCCTTAGGCGTGGGTGTCGCCACATGCAGGGCGACCGATTGCTCGACGAGCAACGGTCACGGATAAAATCGGAGACAGGAATTTGAGATTCGGCTAGCCGACAGGTGGAGGGCGGATGTAACTGGCCAGCACTGATCGCGAAGCAGGAGCAGTTGGCGGATTAAGCGCTAAAAGGGTGACGCAGTGATGTGGAGAACCGACTGGATTAATAGCCCGCGCAGGTAGCGCAACCGAGTGCACAGCCAGGCAAAGCGCGCAATGCAGATTGCCCGGGGCCGCCGCAACGGGATGAAAATGGGCACCTTCGGCGAGGCATGCACCGAAGAATACGAGCAGACAAACCCAAATCAGCCACGTTCTGGGATGACGTACTGGGGGAGCTGAACTGGGCATGGTCGCCTTGCTAACCGAACCAGCTACTCGTAAGTTGCAACACTAGTATACCCATGTTACGTATGCACCAGCTATGTCACATACGATGCCTAACAAAGAAAAGTTGCTAAAGAGGGTTCGCCGCATTCGGAGGCCAAGTCGAAGCCGTTGAACGTACGATCGAAGTCGGCAAAGAGGCTAATTCGGGCCGTCCCACTCTTTGCGGGGACCCCTTAGAGGGAGTAGTGGCGGTTCTTTCCTCAAAATTGCCTCCAACCGCGCGTGGATTTTGCGCATGAAGATGAACGCAGATTGTTCGCGCCTACCGGGCGGCGACGAGCTCCCATATTCGCGCGAGATGATGATCGTCGTGTTCGGCGACAAAATACAAATGGTCCACGAGCCGCATCGGCGTCTTCAAACGCGGGTGGGGAATGGCTCGGGCGAATAGTGATGCGTCTAATACGTCCACACGCTTCAGCAGTCTTTCTCTGGCAACGCGGAAGTCTTTCAGAATCTGTTCCAGTGGACGCGAATTGTGGTTTGCTTCATCGGTTCTTCGATTCTTCAAATCTGCTGCGGTGAGTTGGTCGCTGGCCGCAATGTAATCGCCCACTCGCGCCAGCCACAGCGGTTCCAGGTCAAGCAAGTGACC
>JAFAUE010000208.1 GCA_019243475.1 Acidobacteriota bacterium
AAATAGCGAACAGTAACGAGAAACAGTACTCAGTCCAATGCAATCGACTGCTGGCGCACCCAGTTGTTCATTCAGTCGCCATTCCGTATCTTCGATTTTCTGGCTGTCGAATAATCATGGCCGGATATTTCATCCCACACCGTAAAAATTTTAGAGATCATCATTTCGAAAAATCGACGAAGCGAGTACTCTCTCCAAATCGCACCCCGCGAACACCGCAGAGCGCGGACAGCGGCGGCAAGGTATGCCGCGAAAAACCAAATTAAAAATACTGAGTGAGCGCAAATAATAAGGTGCGCCACGCAATATAAAAGGGCGCCCTTTGGGAGTAGTCTGCAGTGATCTTCAAGCACTCAGCTACTTCAGAAAGGAGCACCCTCGTGAATGACGTTAAGTTTATTGGCCTTGATGTGCACAAGACAAGTATTTCTGCAGCCGTGCTCGATGAGAGCGGAAAGCTGGTAATGCAGGCGGTGTTGATGACCAATGCCGCTGCGGTTCTGAGCTTTTTGCACGGTCTGCGCGGTACCTTGCGCGTAACTTTCGAAGAAGGAACTCATGCTGCCTGGCTACACAAAGTGTTGAAGTCGCAGGTGGCAGAGGTAGTGGTATGCGATCCGCGCAGAAACGCTCTGCTCAAGAGCGGGAACAAGAACGATCAGGTCGATGCGCGCAAGCTGGCCGATCTTCTGCGTGCCGACATGCTAAAGGCGGTCTACCACGACGACACGCAAACGATGACATTGAAAGAACTCGGCCGCACGTATCGCTGCTTGACCGATGACTGCACGCGGGTGATGCGCCGACTCAAGGCCTTGTATCGCAGTCTGGCCATCGACACCGGCGGGAAGAAACTCTACAGCAAACGGCGTCGGGAACAGTGGATCAATCAGCTCCAACAGCCAGGACAACGTTATCGCGCCGAGCGCCTGTTCGAACAGTTCGAGCAGCTGAAGACTCTGCGCCGGCAGGTACGAAGTGATCTGATCAACGAAGGACACAAGCATGCGGCTACGGCGGTGTTGAGCAGCATTCCCTTTGTGGGACCGATCCGATCGGCACTACTGATTGCCCGCGTGCAGACACCGTTTCGCTTCCGCACCAAGCGTCAGTTCTGGGCGTATTGCGGACTGGCACTGGAAACCCGCAGCAGTGCCGATCACCAGTTCGTTAACGGCGAGCTGCGTCGCAAGAGCAAACCAGTGTTCATTCGCGGACTGAATCTCAATCACAACCACGATCTGAAGAACATTTTTAAGTCGGCCGCAACCACCGCCAGTGCCTCACCCGGACCGTTTCGTGACTTCTACGAAAACCTGCTGGGGAAGGGGATGAAGCCGGAGATGGCAAGGCTGACCCTGGCGCGCAAGATCGCCGCCATCAGTTTGAGTCTTTGGAAGAAAGGAGAGCGTTTCGATCCAGAGCAACTAACAACACAAGCAGCTTGAGCGCACAGAGACGCCAATCGATTCCTATCATCGCGATCAGCCTCTGAGTGCTCGGGTTCGAGGGTAAGTATCCTTGGGCGGGTTAGGCCGTACGCTTTGGCGTTAAGTCTCACGCGCCACCATATGCTCCCTCGGACAACCCAATCAAGCTATAGGCCGCTGTTCTCAGCGAGTCTCACATAGAACCATGGTTGCCACATAACCCATGCAGCTTGTGTAGTCTCAGCATCTGACGCAGTTATCGATGCAGTACCAACACGGGAATCTCGAACTCTCAACCCAGGCTCGAACCGACAGCATGCAGATCCCCACCAGGGCTCGATGCCGAGCACTGCGTTCCCATCTGATCAGGAGAAGTGTTTACTCTTGACATCGCCTTTTATAGAACCCGCCCGAATGCCAGATAGGGACCTAACAGATCACCGGCGGATTTCTCGAGAGCCCACCTAGCAATGAAAAAAGGCCCGAGTTCTAGCAGGAGCCACAAACCAAGGCCGCCCATTAGCCATAACCACACGCTCTCTCGTGCCTTCAAATCTAAGCTGTCAATTATTCGTGAACCTTCCATTTCCGATTGAAAACCAGCAATAACAGGGTCGTAGCTATTACGGCGGCCGAGAATCCTAGATAGTCTGATTTATGGATGTTTACAAGCCTCAGCTCATTACCATAATGAAACGCGGCGAGACCGATGATTAGCAAATAAGCTCCGGACAGTGCGATACCCGCCCTCGGATTTCCGGTAAGCCTGAAACGCCTCCGAAGCCAGAACATCGGCACGTACATGGCCAGCTGAATCAGTACAAGAACAGCCACCGGAGTCAATATCTGTCGCGGCTGAAGATTGAAGCCAACGTGAAGAACAATCGCCGCTAGCAGCCCCACGACCAAAAATAAGGGTACGAACCTAACCCACTCCCAAAATGTTTCCTGACGATTCACCTGCATCCGGATGGCTTCCCCCCGCCAAAGAGATCTTCTAACTCTCCTATACCTGACTTACCTATGTAATATCCGCCGCCTATAAAAGCAGGACTGGCT
>JAFAUE010000267.1 GCA_019243475.1 Acidobacteriota bacterium
CTTGGTCGCTCGTCCTCAGAATGACAGGGTGGATGTAAGCAACACGGGTGGACCTGACGAAAGGAGCGATACGACAGTCAAATAGAGAGGTGACGAATCGGCGCTCACGCCAGAACGGTGGCCGGCTGAAGGCTGAATACTGAACGCTGAGTGCTTGCTGCAACCCGGCAGCCTCTTCTCACCGCGTCATGCACCAGGCCATTGGCTTCATGGTTATCTTCGCGATCGATGTGGGAGATGGAAAAGTCCAGAGAACGAGCGAGTTTGCGGCAGGTCCAGTGAAGGGAGTAGAGGCGCGGGCTGCGGCAGGCGTATTCGCCGGTCATCTGGCGAACTACAACTTGCGAGTCGGAAAAGACGCGGAGGGCCTTGGCTTTGCTTGCGTGGGCGTGCTGAAGAGCTTCGAGCAGCGCGACGTACTCAGCGACGTTGTTGTCCTGGTGGCCTATCCACTTGGAAATTCGAATCTTATCGCCTTGCGCGTCCTGGATCACTACGCCGATGCCGCTCGGACCGGGGTTGCCGTGGGAGCCGCCGTCCACGTGCGCCACAAGAATTGACATGCCACTCCTTGCTGAGTACACGATGCGCGAAATAACTACTCTGGTCAAGTGAATCATTCGATGCGAGGAAAGTTGGACTTGTGGAAAGAATGTGCATATTGAGTACGCAATTAAACGCCAACAAGTAAGTCTGGGTTTCTCAGAATTTTGCGTGCGCAGTTTTCCACCGATTTTTTTCTTGCCCTGCACTAATCACGGGCGTTGACACTTCAGGTCTATGCCTTTAGATTGAGCAACGTCGACGGTCGAAAGGTTCAGCGGCTAACAAGTTTCTGAACCGAAGTAGACTGGGTGATCAGCCGACGGGAGCGATCCGTAAGGCGGCCAGACCCGAAAAAACCGGCGGACACTGCGAGGTGCAGCCGGGGTTTGGAACTGCGAAAGCAGTGATCGCATCAAGGGCTGTGACGGTACATGCGTCCACGTTGTTGGCTCCCTCGCAGGAGTTGGCAGCTAGAGCATAACCAATGTCACAGCCTTTACTATTTGGTACGAACTCTCCTCGCTACACTCTCCTCCACAAAAAACCCTTTCGAGTTTCAAGTTTCAGCAAAGTCTGTTGGGTCTCGGCTATACATCAAACAGGCGATAGGGCAAGGGCGGTGTGCGCGTCATAAGCAAGTGTATGGCTACGTTATAGACGGGAACTCCGCCCGTAGTCTTGCCTTCAAGACTTCCATGATGAGCATGCCCGTGGACCGCCAGGATGGCCTGATGGCGGTCGATCACCTCCGAAAGCCGCCCGCTGCCAAGATATGGATAGATTTGCTCCGGTTCACCCTTCACAGTTTCTGCAATCGGCGAATAGTGAGTCACCACCACGCGCTTTTCAGTGCGCAGCATGGAGAGCGCACGCTCGAGCTTTAGCGTCTCGTCGATGGCAGTTTGTACCAGCGCCTTGACCTCCGGCTCTCCGAATGCCGTGAGGACGCCGCGTCCAAAGCCGCCAATGAAGCCCTTGGTTCCGGCAAAGCCCACGCCATCGCGCTCGTAACCGCTGCCGTCGAGGACCTTTACTCCCTGGTCGGTCATCATTTTTGCCAGTTCGGCTTGCTTTCCACTCTCGAAGTCGTGATTCCCCAGGACAGCGACAATGGGAATGCGCACACGCATCAGCGAGGCCAGCATGGATTCCATCTCTTCCGGCTTTCCCAAATTGGTGAGATCTCCAGCCAGGATGAGCAGGTCGGCTTCATCGCGCACGCGATTCATGCTGTCGCGGATGCGGTCGTAGCTTTGGGGAGAGAAGTGAAGATCGGCTAATGCGGCAATTCGCATGGTCGTACTTGGATCAGAAGACGTCTCGCGTTTTTGGTTTCAAGTTTCAAATTGGATTTCCGTTGGTTCGGCCCAAATTGGAATAAGTTGGCAGCTCAGAATTCTGGCCCATGTCACGCTGCCGGTTCCACGATGAAGTTCTCGTTGTGGGCCTCCACGTTTTTCCGGTACTCGGCCAGGGGATTGGGAAGGTTCCACTCGGCCACGTCGATGGCGAACATCTTTTCATCCAGCAGCGTGCCGCGAAACGTGGCCTTCGGATCGGGATTCTCGATATCGGAATGGAACTTCGCCAGCAGTTCGTCCCAAACCATTTTGGGTACAGCATTCGATCCGGGATAGACGTACTGGAAGAACACCAGCGACCAAAGCAACATGCTGGAGTGTTCACCGGCAAGCGTCAACAGGCGGCGCCAGTCCATGTTGTTGCCGGCAGCATAGACGATATGGGCAATGTCTGCGCCGTCGAAGCGTTCCCGAAATGCAACAAAAATCTTTGACGCGATCAGTTCCTCTGGAGCGAGAACTTTCACCGGTATGCCGAATACTTCCGAATCGAATGCTCGCTGAATCCAGGATTCGTCCACCCGAATTACCGCGTTGCTCATGCCGGAAATAACGTCCACGAAGTATTCTTTAATGCGCGCCTTGCAGAGCCACACAGGGTCGCAGACTTCGATTTCAAGTCCATGCGACTGGAGCGTTTGCATACTTTGCGGCACGTGTTCGGCGGGCATGAACACGTCCAGATCTTTCGTATTTCGCCAGATGCCGGTATGCTCATGCAGCGCGAACGCCCCCGAGACCGCAAAGGGAATGCGGTGCTCAGCGAGGATCCGCAACACGTCGCGGAAGAGCTGCTGCTGCTCGGGCGCGAACTCCGGCGGCTTCGAGGAGCTTATCGGTAATGGCGTGTTCTGCTCTGCCACAGCCTAAGCTTAGATGTGCCTTTTCTGCCTGCATGTTGTGGACGAAGTGCGAAAATTGCACGTGAGCAGGCGGGGCTGCGAGGGGGCCAGGACTGACAAGTAAGCTTCCCTCGCCGAATTTGTGCAGCATCCTAATCAGGTCAAGCCATGGCTAAGAACGAAACAGTGATTGAGATTGCTGGAAAGCAACTGAAGGTCTCGAACCTCGAGAAAGTGCTCTACCCGGCGGCTGGATTCACCAAGGGACAAGTCATTGACTATTTCGTCCGCATCGCGCCGGTGCTGCTCCCCCACCTGAAAGACCGGCCACTCACCATGAAACGATATCCGGAAGGAGTGGACGGCATGTTCTTCTACGAGAAGAACTGCCCCAAGCACCGTCCTGACTGGGTACAGACGGCAGAGGTCTGGAGTCACGGCCGTAATGCTTATATGCAGTATTGCCTGGCGCAGGACCTTCCCACGCTGGTCTGGGCGGCCAATCTTGCCGATCTGGAGCTGCACACGTCGCTTTCACGTGCCGCGAAGATCGAACAGCCCACCATGATGGTCTTCGATCTCGACCCCGGTCCGCCTGCGGACATCGTGCTCTGCTGCCAGGTGGCGTTCTGGCTCAAGGAGATCTTCGACAACTTCAAGCTGCAGGCTTTTCCGAAGACCTCCGGATCCAAAGGCCTGCAGATCTACGTTCCGCTCAATACGCCGGTCACCTATGACGACACCAAAGGTTTCTCTCGTGCCCTGGCGCGCCTCCTCGAAGCGCAGCATCCTGACCTGATCGTCTCTGACATGAAGAAGTCCCTGCGAGTGGGGAAAGTATTCGTTGACTGGAGCCAGAACGACGAACATAAGACGACGGTCAACGTTTACTCGCTGCGCGCCAAGGAGAAGCCTACGGTTTCAACTCCGGTCAGCTGGCAGGAAGTGGAGCACTGCCTGAAGAAAAAAGACGCAAAGCTGCTGGTATTCGAATCGAAGGACGTCCTCGCTCGCGTGGAGAAATCCGGAGATCTGTTCGCGCCGGTGCAAACCCTGAAGCAGCGTCTGCCGCAGGTGAGCGAGTTGACCGACACATCCACACCGGAAAGCCGTAGCCGAGTCTCAAACGCGAAAACAAAAGGAACTTCAGGCAAGCGGACGGCGAGCCGATCCGGCCGCAGCTCGAGTGGGCGAGCCTCGATCAAGCAGGCCGGATAAGCCATGCACAAGGTCCATATTGGAACTTCAGGGTGGGCCTATCCAACCTGGAAGCCGGACTTCTATCCAGCCAAAACTCCGGCCTCGAAGTTTCTCGAGTATTACGCCAGCCAACTGAATTGTGTCGAAGTGAACTATACGTATCGCGCACGCCCTGCCGTCACCACGTTGCAGAACTGGGCTGCAGCTACGGGCGAGCAGTTCACTTTTGTTGCTAAGGCGCATCAGCGCATCACGCACATCAAGAGGCTGGTGGACGTCGAACAGGACGTTGACGCCTTCTACGCGTCACTGCAGCCACTGCTTCATGCGCGCAAATTAGGACCCGTACTCTTTCAACTCCCGCCGAATTTGAAAGCTGACGCAGACTGTCTCGGGAAATTTCTGAAGAGTTTGCCGAAGGACGCTCCAGCAGCGATCGAGTACCGCAATCCAAGCTGGTTCAGTGAGGAGACTTATTCTCTGATGCGCGATCGCAATGTTGCCTTATGTATCGCTGAGAGCGATGAACTCGAAGTCCCGGAAGTGTTTACCGCCGATTTCACTTACTATCGTCTGCGTAAATCCGATTACACCGACGCTGAGATCGAGGCTATTGAACAGCGATTGCGTGCGGCCGCTGAGCACCGTGAAGTCTTCGCCTTCCTGAAGCATGAAGATACTCCCGAGGGAGCGATCAATGCTCGTAAGCTGCTGGAAAAACTTACGGCAGTGCACTGATTTGAGAGTTTGAAGTATGAGTGCTCGCGCTTTTTCGCTTAGATAAATCAGCAACTTGCGGGATAAATATTGCTATTTCCCAATTTGGCACAGGTAATCAGGCGTTTTCCCTAAGTTCTCGACATTTGCTGCGAGAACAGCCTACTATGACTGATAGGCCGCATTTTCTGGATTAGGTAATGCTGACGCGGCCGGAGGAAGTCCTGAACACCCAAACGAGTTCGCGAAAACCTCTCATCGTGATCATTGATGACGAGCAGTCGATGCTCGATCTGTTGCAGGACGCACTCGCCGACCTGGAGGTTCGAGTGCTCACCTCAGCGGACCCGGAGGAAGGTCTCAAGATCATCGAGCGCGAACGCCCGCCGATTGTGCTCCTGGACTTGAACATGCCGAAGATGCATGGCATGCAAGTGCTCGAACGCATTGTAGGTTTCGATCCGGGAATTGAAGTTCTATTGCTTACCGGCGACTATTCGACATCGTCTGCGGTTCAAGCGATTCAGAAAGGCGCGGCGGACTATCTCACAAAGCCCGTTTCGATTGCGACGCTCAGAGCGCGCATCACAAAATCCCTGCAGGAGATGGAGACTAAGCGCGAAACCTTTCAGCTCGACGGAGAGCTCGTTTCCTCTTTCAAATTTCAAGGGATGGTGGCGCGCAGCCCGTGGATGCTCGATCTGTTCTCGAAAATGCGCCGCATTTCGCCGCACTTCCGCACCGTGCTCGTCACCGGTCCTTCCGGAACTGGGAAAGAGCTGGTGGCTCGCGCTCTGCATGCCATGTCCCCCGCGGGGTCGAGTGCCTTTGTCGTGTGCAATTGCGCTGGAATTCCCGAAAGCCTGGCAGAAAGCGAGTGGTTTGGGTACGTCAAAGGCGCATTCACTGGCGCCAATCAGGACAAGATGGGCCTCTTTGAACACGCAAATGGGGGCAGCATCTTTCTCGACGAAATCGGTGAAATGCCTCTGAACCTGCAGGCCAAGCTTCTGCGCGTGCTGCAGTCGCATGAGATCCAGCGGGTTGGCTCGCCGGTGGCGCGCAAGCTCGACGTGCGCGTGATTGCCGCTACGAATCGCGATCTGAAGCAGGAAGTGCGGGAAAAGCGTTTCCGCGAGGATTTGTATTACCGCTTGTCCGTAGTCGAAATGAAACTGCCGACGCTTGCCGAACGCAAGGAAGATCTTCCATTACTGCAGCGCCATTTTGTTGAGAAGTTCGCGGCGGAATACAACAAGAACGTAGGCGGAATTAGCCGGCGCGCGCAGAACCTTCTCTCTCGCTATCACTGGCCGGGCAACATCCGCGAGCTTGAGAACGTAATTGGCAACGCCTGCATGATGGTGGATGGTCCAGTGATCGACATCGCTCATCTCCCTCCGGAGCTATCTCAGCCGGAATCCGGCGGCGCAGACTCGCCCTTCATGTCGCTGGCCGATTTAGAGAAGAATCACGTTCGTCGCGTCATGGAGATGGTGGGCGGTAACAAATTGCGCGCCGCAGAAATTCTCGGCATAAGCCGCTCCACTCTCTATAACCTGCTTGGCTCCGCGGAATCCTCCGAGAAGGCAGTAAAAACCGGATAAAGGGTGATCTCTACCTGGCTCCGCTCACATTTGCGAGGACTGTCCAAAAGCTGGAACTCTGTTCAAAATCTAGACAGTCTCCTGCTGCCCGCCACCACCTAAGTTGCTGAAATTCCAAGTAAGTATGCTTCCGCTGCAAGCTGGCAAGGGACATGCTTTTCCTTTGACAAGGGGGCGGGAGTCCATGCAAATGGCTGCCGCCAAGGGGGAAAAATGGACGTCGAGAACCACACGCCAGAGTCGCACTTTCCCGGCGACTTGTATCACGAGATCGAACAGCTTTCGAAACGCGATTGGCAGCTTTGGTCTATCTGTGCTCTGGTGATCGTCGTGATTGCTATCGGCTTTGCGGCCTTCCTGCTGCCTAATCTGGTCTGGGCAAGCGGAGTAATCCACACCGACCGTCGCTACCTGCCGCAACTGTTCATCGGGCTCATTACGCTGATCGTGCTGTTCAACGTTTACATTCTCGATCAGAAGCGGAGTCTGAACCGCACGCGCGGAGAGATGCTTCGCCATCTGATGGAATCCTCGCATGCCAAGCAGGTTGCGATCATCGACCCCCTCACCAAGGTTTTTAACCGACGCTACCTGGAAGACCTGGTTCCGGCGGAAGTCAGCCGTGCCAAGCGCGCCGGCAGCCAGCTCTCGATGCTGCTGATCGACATCAACGAGTTCAAACAGATCAACAGCGCCTACGGACATCTGGGCGGGGATCAGTACCTGCGCGATCTGGCCAACCTGCTGAAAAAGACCTTGCGCGGCTCCGACACCGTAGTGCGCATCGGCGGCGACGAATTTCTCGTGCTTCTTCCTGAAACAGGAAATGCGCAGGCCCACCGCGCGGCTGAGAGACTGCAATGGGAAGCCCGCTGGTGGAACCAGGCGTCGCGGGCGTCTTACAAGCTGTCATTCAGCATCGGCGTAGCGACCTATCAAGATAGCATGACGGTGGAAGAAGCAATGAATGTCGCCGACAAGGACATGTACAGGAACAAGCGCGAACAGAAGACGACAAACATCGCCGACCTGGCAGTGCCGCTGCCCGAAGAATGTGGACGGCGCGTGTATGCCATGTCTCACATGGGCGAAGCCTAACCCAATCGCGGCAAGAGTGATCCCGACGCAGCCCCGCGCGAATGCGTTTCTCCGGCGGACCGGAACCCCCTTCCGGTCGAGGTCGCAGGAAGCGCATTCGCGCCCCCTTTATCCCGCCTTTATCGCGCGACCGGCTGGCGTCCGGGCGCCCACTGCGGAACGAAATCGGAATTCGCCAGCCAGCGAACCGGTTCGATCATCGACTGAATTGCTTGCGTCATAAAATCCAAATCCAGATGTTGCAGATCGTCGTCAGGCTGGTGATACGTGGGCGGCGTTCCCCA
>JAFAUE010000276.1 GCA_019243475.1 Acidobacteriota bacterium
TGCGATCAGATCATTATCGTGACCGGCAGGGGCAAGAGCGCAATCGAAGACCACTTCGATGTGAGCTACGAACTCGAGAAAATGCTCGAGGAGCGAAAGAAAACCGATCTGCTCACGATCGTGCGTCAGATCTCTGACATGATTCACGTCGCCTACGTGCGGCAAAAAGAGGCGATGGGCCTGGGCCATGCCGTGCTCATGGCGCGCGAACTTGTGGGCAACGAGCCTTTTGCAGTTCTCCTCGCCGACGACGTGATCGATGCAAATCCTCCGTGCCTGAAGCAGATGATCGATCAGTTCAATCACATGCAGTCGAGCATCATTGCCACGCAGCAGGTAGATGGGCCCGCCATCTCATCCTACGGAGTAATCGACGCCACGCCCGTTCCAGGAAACGATCGACTGTTTCAAATCCACAACATGGTGGAAAAACCAAAACGGGAAGAAGCGCCGTCCAATCTCGCGATCATCGGTCGCTATATCCTGACGCCGCGCATCTTTGACGTGCTTGACCGCACGCCCCTGGGCACGGGCGGCGAACTGCAGCTTACCGACGCCATGCGGCTGCTGCTCAAAGAAGAAAAGGTTTACGGATATCGATACGAAGGCAAGCGCCACGATGCCGGCGACAAGCTGGGCTTCCTGCAAGCCACAGTGGAATTTGCGCTGAAGCGCCCTGAATTGAACCCGGCGTTTCGCGATTACTTGAAGAATTTGAAGTTGTGATTTTTCCAGTACGCGGCGAGCGCAGACGCGAAACACACGCATAGGATCCTTCGACTCCGGGCTGCCGAAGTCGAAGGACCCTTCTCTATCTCAGTTTCCGGCTACGGAGCAGCGTTAGTCAGCCGCGGCTGCAGCGAGTTTCTTCTTGGTGAAATACCAATCGGTTACGTCCTGGCCGCCTCCGTTCGATGCGACTCGCTTTTCTGCATCGGCTTGGGTGATCGGAGCAGGGACGATAACCGGATCGCCCAGCTTCCAGTTCGCCGGCAGGGCGCAAGCGTTCTGGTCGGCCGTCTGCAACGCTTCGAAAACACGCAACAGCTCATCCACATTGCGCCCCAGATTCAGCGGGTAATACAGCAGAGCACGAATCGTGCCTTTTGGATCGATGAAGAAAACTGCGCGGACGGTGGCGGTATCGCTCACCGCTTCATGCACCATGCCGAAGGCCTGCGCGACTTTCTGGTCGAGGTCGGCGATGACCGGGAAGTGGACTTTCACCTTAAAGTTCTCTTCGATGTTGCGCACCCAAGCGATGTGCGCGTAGATGCTGTCCACGGAAACGCCGACTGGCTGTACATTCAGCCGCTCGAAGTCCTGATGACGACGGGCGAACTCAATGAATTCGGTCGTGCAAACCGGCGTGAAGTCGGCGGGATGCGAGAATAGCATCACCCATTTGCCTTTCGACGTGTAATCGGTGATGCGTATCATGCCGTGCGTCGATTTGGCATGAATCTCTGGGGCCGGCTCGTTGATCCGGGGAATACGGGAAACCGTAGTCGTCTCTGTGCTCATGACACTCTCCTTCGTTGAACTTGGGACAAAATGAAAAGCCCACCTGGCGCCGTGCCGGGTGGGCTTGAAACCTGTGGAGTTCCCGGTCGGCGGGCTAGCTGGGCATACGACAACAACAGGCGCAGATGCGGACTGGGAAGCTCATCCTCATAGTTTGATTCCGGCAATTGTAGCGCGACTCAGGAATAATTGCGAAGTCTGATAACGTGAGTCAGAACGCTTCGTTGCGAAGGCTACGAAGGCCTCTGAAGCGCTCACAAACCAGCCAGCGAGGGCAACAGGAGTTCCAATGATCGAATCGCCCCGACGCCGCCTGCCTTACGTGCTTATGGATGTTTTCACTGAGCACGCTCTTCAGGGCAACCAACTCGCAATTTTTACCGATGCTCGTGGACTGTCCGATGAAGAAATGCAGGCGCTTGCGCGTGAAACCAACCTGGCAGAAACCACCTTCATTCTTCCGCGAGATGTTGAAGAGGAGCGGCGTTCCGGAACTCGCGTGCGGATCTTCACCGTTCAGGAAGAGCTGCCGTTTGCCGGACACCCTACCCTGGGAACCTCGTACTATCTGCACCGCTTTGGTGGGAGCGACGAAGTGTGGCTCGACTTGAAGGTCGGAAAAATTCCCGTTCACTTCCGTCGCGAAGAAGAACGCGGCACGTCCTTCGGCGAGATGCGGCAACGCGATCCTGAAGCAGGGATGGTACACAGCCGCGAGGACGTCGCGCGTGCCGCTGGACTCAGCAGCGAGGATATCGTCGCTGATCTTCCGGTGCAGACGTTCTCGACTGGACTGCCCTTTGCGGTCGTGCCGGTGGTTTCACTCGCCGCAATACGCAAGGCCGGTCCGTGGCAGCGTATGGCAGAGTATCTCGCTCGCACTGATGCAAAGTTTTTCTACTTCGTCACTCGCGAGACCGTTGCGCACGATGCGAAGCTGCATGCGCGCATGCCGTTTTACAACGGAGACGATCCAGCGACCGGCTCGGCCGCAGGATGTTGCGCATCCTGGATGGCCGCCCATGGAGTGATTCAGCGCGGCGAGCGCGCGATCATCGAGCAAGGAATCGAAGTGCATCGTCCCAGTCGCATTTTTGTGCGCGCAGAGAAATCGGGTGACAAGGTTATCAATGTGCACGTCGGTGGATATTGTGTGGAAGTCGGGCACGGAGAATTTTGGATTTGAAGTTCACGTTCGCGCGCTTCAACTTTTTTGCCGATTTTCGTGAAAATTCCGCGCCGCGTTTTCTTGCCAAAAAAAATTTCGCAATTGGCGTGTAAGGCACTTTACATGGGCAGCCACTCGGCCTTAGGATGCACGAACCGTTTCCCACGAAACGTCGCCCTTTAGAAGACAAAAATTGAGATTGAGGCAGCCGCCCGCAAACGGGGTAAGCCGCCGCTACGTGGAATCAGCCGACGCGCATCTTAAGAGCGATGCAGCGCCCTTTGAATCGATTCCTTCGAGCGCCGTTCCCATTTTGGGTTTCTGCCTTGCTGCCTTCCGGCGCGGCCGGGAGTTGAACCCTGCACGGAACCCCATGCGTCCGAAAAAAGTTATTCTCTGCATCGACGACAACGAACAATCCCTCTCAATCCGAAAATTCATGCTGGAGACGCGCGGCTATCGCGTGCTATCTGCACCCAGCGGCCGCGAAGCCCTCGATCTGTTTCAACAAGCAGGATCTGTCGATCTGGTGATCACCGATCTGGTGATGCCGGAGATGGACGGCGCTGAAGTAATTCGCGTCCTCAAGGAACTTGCTCCTGAGGTCCCGATGATTCTCATCAGCGGCAAAGTGAAGATGTATGAGAAAGGCACGCGCGCTGATCTGTTCCTTCCCAAAGGCACTTATCCTGCAGCCGAACTGCTGGACAAAATCCGCACCCTGCTGGTGAAAAAGCGGGGCCCGAAGAAGATGCTACCGCCACAGGAGTTCAACTCGCCAGGATCCGGTCCGAACACGCACATCGCGGCCAGCTAGAAAGATTTCGCGATTTCGTGATTTGCAATGTCGCCGGTCGTGAAATACACGACGGGAAAATCACGAAATCGCGAACTCGCAAAGTCACCAATCTCACAGAATCTCTCTCGTCCCGCCTCGTGTAAACTGAAAAATTGCCATGGGGCACATCATCCAGGCCGAGAACGTAAGCAAGGTCTATCGAGTAGGAAAGGTCGATGTGCCGGCACTGCGCGGCGTCAGCTTTAACGTCGAGCGGGGCGAGTTCGTCAGCATTGTTGGCCCATCCGGCAGTGGAAAATCCACTCTCTTCTACATTCTTGGCGGGCTCACGAAAGCGACCAGCGGACGCGTGCTCATCGACGATGTTGACTTTGCCCGGCTCTCCGATTCTTCGCGCACATCTCTTCGCAAGAGCAAGATTGGCTTCGTATTCCAGAAATTCAACCTCCTGCCAACGCTCGATGCTATGACCAACATCGGCATCGCTCATGAGATCGCCGGCAAGAATGGCGGTATGGACCAGGCGCACTTCGAACGCATTATCGGTCTATTGGGTCTGAAAGGAAGGCTGCAGCATCGTCCCAGTGAATTGTCGGGTGGGGAGCAGCAGCGGGTAGCCTTAGCACGCGCGCTGATTAACCGTCCTGCGCTGATTCTCGCCGATGAACCGACCGGCAATCTGGATACGAAGAACTCTGACGTCGTGCTGAGGATGCTACGGCAATCGAATCAGGAATTTGGGCAGACGGTGTTAATGATTACTCACAATCCCGAAGCTGCGGCGATCGGAGATCGCATCATCCACATGCGCGACGGAGAGATCGTGGATTAATGGCGAAGCAGCCGAAAGCGGAAAAGCCGGAACTTCACCCGCACTATCCACTCGTTCCCCAAAATCGCGAGATGACCGAACCCGTCCTTCCGGGGACTGGAGCGACGGATTACGAGCGCTACCTCCGCACAGACGAGTTGCTCGCACTCCAGAAGCCTCCTGAGCAGCGGTCGCATCCAGACGAACTGATGTTCCAGCTGGTTCATCAGGCGTCCGAACTGTTGCTGAAGGGATCAGCCAATGAGCTTGAGCGTGCGCGGTCATCGATTGCAGAGGGCGATTACACGCGAAGTATCAAGTTGATGGACCGATCCTTCCGGATGCTCGATCGGGCCATCGATTTGCTGCACGTCCTGGAAACGCTGACGCCATACGAGTACCACGTCATCCGCGCCGGACTTGGACACGGCAGCGGCCTCGACTCACCCGGATTCCTCTCGCTGCTTCACCTGGCTCCTCGACTAGGCAAAGCATTCTTCGCGCAAATTGACGCCGCCGGCCTCACGGCAGAAGAACTCTATCGACGCAGCGCCCAGTTTCTCTCCCTGCATGAGGTGGCCGAGAAGCTGCTCGACTTCGACGAACGTGTGCAGCTGTTTCGTTTTCATCACATGAAGCTGGCCCACCGCATCATCGGGGGCGATGTGCTCGGGACCACAGGACGCCCAGTGGATATCCTCCGCCAACGCCAGGA
>JAFAUE010000309.1 GCA_019243475.1 Acidobacteriota bacterium
CGCGTAAACGCAATCGTTCCCGCCGAGGTCATGACTCCGCTCTATCGGCAGTGGGTGAACACGTTTCCCGATCCGGAACAAAAGCTGAAAACGATCAGGGAGAAGATTCCGCTGGGAAAACGTATGACTCAGCCAGAGGAGATCGCTGCCATGGCGGTCTTCCTGCTTTCGCAGAAGGCGGGTCACATTACCGGACAGCACATCTTTGTGGACGGTGGATACTCCCACCTTGATCGGGCCGTGACATAAAGCCATGAAGCTAGACTCAGCGCCGCTCACTGAACGCCGGTACCTCGCGCCTTTCGCGCTGATCACGACGCTGTTTTTCCTGTGGGCGTTCGGCGTGAATTTGAACGACATCCTGATCCCGCGCTTCAAGATTGCGTTCGCGCTCAGTGATTACCGGTCTTCGTTTATTCAAGTTGCGTTTTTCGGTGGATACTTCCTGGCAGCCTTTCCTGCAGGAAAGCTGATGGAGCGCATCGGCTATAAGCGCGGCATTCTGTTGGGACTTTTTCTATGCGCAGCCGGCGCGCTGCTCTTCCTGCCGGCTTCCTCGGCCGGTCTCTATGTTTTCTTCTTGTTTGCTTTGTTCGTCATGGCTTGCGGACAGAGTTTCCTCGAGGTTGCAGCCAATCCGTATGTCACGATCCTGGGCCCGCCGGAGAGTTCAGAGCGAAGACTGAACTTTGCGCAATCGTTCAACTCCGTCGGCGCAGTGCTTTCGCCATTGCTGGGACGCGCGCTCATCCTTACCGGAGCGGAATACACTCCGGCGCAACTCGCGCTCATGTCAGGAGCACAGGTACACGGATATCGCGCCCAGCAAGCGAGCACGGTGAAGCTGCCCTACCTGCTGATTGCCGCCATCTTTCTTGCCGTCGCAGCGACGATTTACTTCACGCATTTGCCCGATGTGGTCGAGGAGCGTTCAGGCGAGGCGCAGGTTCCGGACTCTCTCAAGCAGGGAAGTGGTAGCCGGCATTCCATTTTGGATCATCCGCACTTACTCAAAGGGGTGGCCGCGCAATTTTTCTATGTCGGTGCGCAAGTAGGGGTAGCCAGCTTTGTCATCCGTTTCGCCCAGCATACCGTTCCGGGAATGACGGCGCGCATTGCCGCCTACTATCTCCTGGGTCACCAGATCGGGTTCATGGCGGGACGTTTTGGCGGCTCAGCGCTTATGAAGACGATCTCTGCGTCGCGCCTGCTGGCGATCTTTGCGGGTGGATCTTTGATTTGCGTGACCGTCTCTTTATTGGCGCACGGCATTGTGCCGGTTTGGGCGGTGGTCCTGATCGGGCTGTTTCACTCGATCATGTTCCCGACCATCTTTGCTTTGGGCATTAAGAATCTCGGTCCACTCACGAAGCGCGGGTCGTCACTGATGGTAATGGCGATCATCGGCGGTGCGGTTTTTCCAGCCATCATGGGCCGTATTTCCGACGCGACGAATATCCAGACAGCTTTCGTCGTGCCACTGTTCTGCTATCTGTACATCCTCTATTTCGCCGTCTGGGGATACAAACCCGCGGAGCGACTGGCAATGCGATCGACAGCTGTCGAGGTGCAGACGCGATGAGCCGTCGATACTGCCTGGCGCTCGATCTCAAAGATGATCCCGCGTTGATCGCTGAATACAAGCGCTATCACGAAAGGATCTGGCCTGAGATTACCGAAAGTATCAGGAAGTCAGGAATTGAGGACCTTGAGATCTATCTCTCAGGGACGCGACTGTTCATGGTCATGGAAGTCGAGGAGTCATTTTCGTTTGATAGGAAAGCAGAGGCCGACAGCAAAAATCCCAAAGTGCAGGAATGGGAAAAGCTGATGTGGCGCTTCCAGAAGCCGCTGCCGCAGGCCGGGCCTGGCGAGAAGTGGCTTCTGATGAAGAGGATTTTTAAGCTGGAAAAGTAAACGGTTCAGAAAGGATCAAAGATGATCAACAGCAAAATGTCCCGCCGCGCCTGGCTCAAAGGCGCGGGCGCATCGCTGGTAAGCGCGGCGGCGCTGCGCGCACAAACTGCCCCGGCAACGCAGACCGCTCCTCCGGAGGGCCAGACGTCTACCCACTTGCTCGATCCGCAGCAAAACGTCGGTGAGCCGGCGGCAATTGCGGCCAATCGTGCTCAGCGCATGCAGTGGTGGCATGCAGCGAAGTTCGGCATGTTTATCCATTGGGGCTTGTATAGCGTTCATGGCCGGCACGAGTGGGCGATGGAGGATGAAGCGATCCCCATTGACGAATACATGCAATTCGCCAAGCAGTTCAAGCCCAAGCCCAACGCTCCGCGCGACTTCGCCCGGCTCGCGAAGCGTGCTGGACAGAAGTACATGGTGATGACTACCAAGCATCATGAAGGCTTCTGTAACTGGGACACGAAGCTCACGAACTACTGCGCCACCAAGCAGGGACCGGGCCGAGATCTGGTGCGCGAATACGTAGAGGCAGTGCGAGGTGAAGGTTTGCGCGTCGGTTTCTACTACTCGCTCATGGATTGGCATCATCCCGACGGCGCGCGTTGTGCCACGGACGAAGCAGCGCGCCGTCGCTTCGTCGACTACACACACGGGTTAATCCGGGAGCTGATGACAAACTACGGAAAGATCGACGTCCTCTGGTATGACGTGGCCTGGCCGCTCGATGCTGCCGGGTGGGAGTCGGAGAAGATGAACGAGATGGTCTTCCAGCTTCAGCCGGAGATCATCGTGAACAACCGCAATCATCTTCAGGGCGATTTTTCGACGCCCGAGCAGCACATTACTGCAGAGAAAGGCGATCGAGCTTGGGAATCCTGTATGACTCTGAACGACAGTTGGGGATACCAACGCGCTGATGACAGCTGGAAATCGCCGAAGACAGTCGTCCGCAACCTTATTCAATGCGCGCGCGACGGGGGCAACTACCTGCTTAACATCGGTCCGCGCGGTGATGGGTCAATTCCAGAGGAATCCGTGCGCGTGCTGGAGGAAGTCGGCGGCTGGATGAGCAGAAATGGCGACACGATTTATAAATCCGACCTCTGCCAACCCCGACGATCCAACTATGCAAGCTTCACACGGACCGGGAACACGCTATTCATGCATGTCCATTTCTGGCCAGGAGGGGACCTCGAGCTCGGAGGGCTGATGACAAAAGCCACCTCCGCGCGCATGTACGCAAGCAATCAGAAGTTGGAATTCAAGCAGGATCCGTATCAACTAAAACTTTCAAACCTGCCGCAGCAGCCGCCCGATCATCCTGTAACTACCATTGCCATTGAATGCGAAGCCGAGCCAACCCAGGACAACATCTTCGTGAGGAAGGAAAAGCCAAGAGACGGAGTGTAAACAGGTGGTCGCAAACAGAAAGGAGCGATGTGGCAGCGCGCGCATCGCTCCCTGAGTTCTATACTCGCAGGCTGCCTCCCAGCGAGTTGACTGCGGCAATGACCTGCTGACTCCAGCCGGCAACGTCATCATCACGCAATGTGCGTTCCCACGACTGGAACGTCAGGCGCAGAAGCAGCGAATACTTGCCTTCGGGTACCGCGCCGCCGCGGAAAAGTTCGTGGGCTTCAATGGAACGCAGCTCGGGAATTCCAAGGGCCGCGATTGCTTGCCGCAGGCGCTCATAACTCATGCCGGCATCAAGCAGCAACGAGAAGTCACGCTCGATTGAAGGATAGCGCGAGAGCCGCTCGTATCGCGGTTCCCGTAGCGGGACTGAGTACAGACGGTCAAGATCGAGCCACGCTAGCCAGACGTCCTGCTTAAACTTGCGCTCGGCAGCTATGTCTGGGTGCAATTGGCCCAGTTCCCCTACGACGTTTCTGCCCACTGATATCTTTGCAGATCGCCCAGGGTGGAAATAGTTCGAAGCAGGCGCGACGAAATCGACAGACTCAATGGCAAACAGCGCAAGCAGATTCTCGGCGTCACCCTTCACGTCGAAGAAGTCGCTGGAGCGCGGCGTCTGCATCACGCTGAAGACATCGAGTAATCCAGTCGCGGAAAAACACGCATGTCTGTGTTGGTTCACCTCTTGCGTGGTTCCATCAAACACATTGCCGAGTTCGAATAGTCGGATATCGCTTGTTCCCCGATTGAAGTTGCAGGCAATCATGTCGAGCATTCCCGGCAACAACGAGTTGCGCATGAGGGGAGTTTCATCGCTGAGGGGATTCTCGAGTGCAATTGCTTGGGCAGAGGAGAAGCGTTGTGAATCTGAGTTGGAGATAAATGTGGGTGAGATGGCTTCGTCGTAACCGAGCGCCAGAAGGCGTGCGCGCAGTTTTTGCTGCGGCCGCTCGTGGGGCTGCTCGACCACGGCCCCGGAAAATGACGGAAGAGTGTTGGCGAAGTTATTGAAGCCATGGATGCGCGCGACCTCCTCGATTAAATCGATCTCGCGTTCCACGTCCGTGCGCCATGTCGGAATCTCGACCTTGTACACTTCGGCGGAGCTGGACGGTGGGCTCGAAGTGCTGCGACCCTTCCGCTCAAGTCCAAAGCCCAAGCGGCGAAGAATGCGGCTCACTTCCGAATCGGGAATGTCCAGTCCAAGAATCCGGCGCACTTCTCCGCTGTCGAACTGAATAGGCCCATGCGTTGGATTGCGAGCGATGCAATCCTGATATTCGGCAAGTTTGCCTCCGCCGGTGGCAAGCACCAGCTCCGCAACGCGATCGCACGCAAGCGTAGTGGCAGCCCAATCGGCGCCGCGTTCGAAGCGATGCGACGCATCCGTGTGCATGCCCAACCGTCGCGCAGTGCGCCGCACAGTCGCAGGATCGAACCATGCCGACTCGATCAGCACGTTGTGTGTATCCGCTGTGATCATGGTGTCATAACCACCCATGATGCCGGCGAGCCCCACCGGTCTTGCGGCGGCCGCAATCACGAGATCGTCCGGAGTAAGCTCGCGCTGCACGCCGTCCAGCGTTTTCAGTTTTTCTCCCGCCTTGGCGCGGCGCACAACGATCTTTCCGCCCTCCAACCTGTCCAGATCGAAGGCATGAGTCGGATGGCCGAGCTCCATGAGCGTGTAATTGGTCGCGTCTGCGACGTTGTTGATGGCGTGATGGTCTTCGATAAGGAGGCGTTCTGCAATGTAACGTGGCGATTTCTCGATGCGGATGTCGCGAATCGCTCGCGCCGTGTATCGCCCGCACAACTCCGGCTCGCGAATCTCGACAGGGAATTGCTGTGTATTGCCCTGCGCCAGCTTGGGTGTGATCGGCTTCAGATTGATGTCATAGATCGCCGAACATTCCCGAGCCACGCCGTAGTGATTCATTGCATCCACGCGGTTAGTCGTGATCTCCATTTCGAAGATCGTCTTCTCGCCGCTTCCCACGATGCTTTCCACGGCGATTCCGGCATGGGTGAGATCTTCGGCCAGGCGCGAGTCCTCGACCGTTATATCGACGAACTCGCGCAGCCAATTGGGAGAGATTCTCATTCTCGGCTACCGGCTATCAGTTCTCGGCTCTGTGAAATTCATCTGATGGCTTCAGGACCGCGGCTTTCTACGCAAATTGCTCGAGGAATCGCACATCGCCTTGATAAAAAAGCTGGATGTCATCGATGCCGTATTTCAGGATCGCGATCCGTTCCACGCCCATACCAAAGGCAAAGCCGCTGTATTTCTTTGCGTCGTATCCGACAAAACCGTACACATTCGGATCGACCATTCCCGATCCGAGAATTTCAATCCAACCGCTGGCTTTACACATGCCACACTTTGCGCCGTCTAGCCGGCCACTGCCCCCGCACTTGAAGCAAGAGATCTGCATGTCTGCGCTGGGTTCCGTAAATGGGAAGAATGAGGGATAGAACCGTGTCCGCACGCTGGAACCGAACATCGCCTTCGCAGCTTGATCGAGCGTTCCTTTGAGGTCACAGAAAGTGATATTCGAATCTACCGCCAGTCCCTCTACCTGATGGAAGATCGGCGAGTGCGTCGCGTCGGCGGTGTCGGCGCGGTGAACCCTACCCGGAACGACTACGCGCACCGGGGGAGGCTGCTTCTCCATTGTGCGAATCTGAACCGGCGATGTGTGCGTGCGCAGCAACAGCCGCTCGCGCAACGGCTTGCCCTGCTGTCCGGAGATGATCAGCGTGTCCTGCGTATCGCGCGCCGGATGATTCGGAGGAAAGTTCAGCGACTCGAAGTTGTAGTAGTCGGTTTCAACTTCCGGGCCTTCAGCGACCGAGTATCCCATGGCCTTGAAGACTGCGATGATCTCGTTCATCGTCCTCACCAGCGGATGCTCGATGCCGATTTTGCGCCGCGTACCGGGCAGCGTGACATCCACTCGCTCCTGTTCCAGCCGTGAAGCCGTTCCAGAGGTGCTGATACGCGCCGACGCAGAGTCGATGTGTTCTTCAACCAGCTTCTTTAGCTCATTAACCCGCTGTCCGACATCGCGCTTTGCAGGGGCCGGCGCAGCCTTTAGCCATTGATCGTTGAGCTGGGTGAGGATGCCGTTCTTACGCGCCATCCAGCGATCACGGAGGGCTTTCCATTCCCCCTCGCCGGAGACGGCAGCAGCTTCGTCTTCCAACGCGCTCTTCAACTCGCGCGCAGCTGAATCCAGTGCTGCGGGGGAGAAGTCGGCGAGCTTGGAAACGGAGTACATGGATGCTGTCAACCAGTACAACTGCCGGAGCGGGAGATTCGGTCGCGAGACCAAAACTTTGCGGTCCAGAACCCTCGCCGGTATCGCGCGAACTCGATCAAGATATGGCGAACACGAGCGCTAAGGTCGGGGAGTCCTCAGCGGCAAGCCGCACCTGGCCGACTCCTTGTAAACCCGGGAACTCTCGGTGTCGCGCAGACTATGCGCTCTTGGCGAGAGCGGACTTGGCTTGCGCTGCCAGAGTCGAAAACGCGGCAGCATCATTCGCCGCAAGCTCGGCCAGCACTTTGCGATCGAGCTCTACACCGGCTTTCTTTAGCCCGTTGATGAACTGGCTGTAGCTGATGCCATTGAGCTTCGCGGCGGCATTGATGCGCACGATCCAGATCGAACGGTATTGGCGTTTCTTCTGCTTGCGCCCGGAATATGCGAACTTGAGTCCGCGTTCGACGCTTTCTTTCGCTGCGCGATAAAGCTTCGACTTAGTTAGAAAGTATCCACTTGCGCGCTCAAGTATCTTCTTCCGCTTGGCGCGCCTTTTGGTTCCGCGTTTTACGCGAGGCATGGGCGAGTCTCCTTTTTTCAACTACGTTATGCGGCTGGAGGTAAGGATTGATACCTCTTCGCGCGCGGTACCCGGACGAGCTGTCGTGCTCATCGAAGATCGACGTCAGATCAACGGGGGGAACCTCGCAATCAAACGAAATTGCGAAATTACCCAATTACGAAATTACAGATCCCTAATATGGGATCATCCGCTTGACTTTTGCTTCATCGGCCTTATCGACGAGCGTGTCGAGATCCAGGCGCCGCTTGGTCTTCTTCGACTTCGAAGTAAGAATGTGGCGCATGAATGCATGGCCGCGTTTCACGTGGCCGCTGGCCGTCTTTTTGAATCTCTTGGCAGCGCCCTTGTGGGTCTTTAGTTTCGGCATCGTTCCTCTGCACACAACCAAAATCCCCAGCCGCGAGTCGCCTGCTGGGGACCTGAATTAAGTATAACGAAATGCTGACGAATTGGCGAACCGCTAGGCTTGCTGCGCCGCCGGAGGATTGCCTTCCTGCGGTCTCGGGGGTGCCTGGTGCTTCTTGCCCTCGACCTTCTTTGGCGGGGCAAGGATCGCGTGCAGCGTATTGCCTTCCATCCGAGGACGAAATTCCACAACCGCTCGATCTCCTACCTCTTTCAACAGGCGTTCCAGAACTTCGCGGCCCAAATTGGTATGCGTCATCTCCCGACCGCGGAAGAAAATTGTGGCCTTGACCTTATCGCCCTGCTCCAGGAAACGCAGCACGTGGTTCTTCTTGAACTCGTAGTCGTGCTCATCGACGTTGATGCGGAACTTTACTTCCTTGATCGTGATCGTCTTCTGGTTCTTTTTGGCGGCGCGCTCCTGCTTCTCCTTCTCATAGAGAAACTTGCCGTAGTCTTGAATGCGGCAAACAGGAGGGTTAGCGGTGGCAGAAATCTCCACCAGGTCGAGTCCTCTTTCACGGGCGATTTTGAGCGCTTCAAAAGGCTGCATGACGCCAAGCTGATTTCCAGCATCGTCGATCACGCGGATTTCGCGGGCGCGAATGCGCTCATTGGTGCGGATAAACCGTTTGTCGATACTTTCCTCCGAGCTCCTGCGCGGCTGAGCAGCGCAGATTCACGCCGAAGTATAGCACGTGTTCACAGCGGGAAATTGCGCGATGCAGCGAGAAATGGACCGACATGAAACGCGGCAGAATCAGGTTATGCGCCGCAAGGTTCGACAGCTAAACCGGTTTGGGAAACGCTCAGCGCGCGTACTTTCAGCAGCGTGTTTGCTGGGTGATGCCCGTAGACTTCCAGCTTGATGTAGTTATCGCTGAGCCCTGCCGTGGCGTCCGCAGACGTCTTCTGCAAAGTAATGGCCTCGATCTCGGATCCGAGCAGCGCTGAGCGAAATTTCAAGTTCTTTTCGGCACTGAGGTTCCGCAGTATCCGGTTTCTTTGTCTAGCAACCGAAAGCGCAACCTGGCTCTCCATCTCTGCAGCCGGTGTGCCCGGCCGTGGGGAATAGGTAAAGACGTGCAAATACGTAAACGGCATTTGCTCGATGAAGCGCAGCGACTCCTCAAAGAGTTCATCCGTTTCGCCGGGGAATCCGACCATAACATCGGCTCCAATCGCGGCATAAGGAAGTAAGGAGCGAATTCTCTCCACTTTTTCAGCGTAGTGCCACGGTCGATATTTGCGGTGCATCTTGCGCAAAATGCGGTCGCTGCCCGACTGCAGGGGGATGTGGGCGTGCTTGGCGATTCTGGGACTCGAAGCGAGCAGGTCGATCAGTTCCTCTGTCCAGTCCATCGGTTCGATGGAACTCAGCCGCAACTTCGCAATCGAAGAATGCGCCAGAACGGCATGAACCAGGTCAACAAAACGGCTCTGGCGAACAAAATCGCGTCCCCAACGGCCCAAATTAATACCAGAGAGAACGACTTCCCGATATCCGGCGCGTTCTAAGGCTTCGAGTTCAAGTAGAACTTTATCTAATGGCAGCGACCGGCTCTGCCCTCGAACGAAGGGGATCACGCAAAACGAGCATCGGTTGTCGCATCCGTCCTGCACTTTGAGGTTCGGACGGCTGCGCTCGATACCGTCAAAGACCGGGGATGCCTCCAGGACGGTATGGGCAAAGATGTCGCTGGCATAGATTCGTGGCACAAATCCTGGCCCCGCAGGCTCCTCGGTCCCCAGGCTAAGATTCGCCACCGGAACAAAGCCACCGTCGCTTCGAGTCCCGGCCACGATCTGCCCGATCTGGTCTTTGTGGGAATTGCCGACGACCCAAGTCACCCCTGGAAGGGCGATTAGCTCTTTGGGAGCCCTTTGCGCGTAGCACCCCGTAACCAGAATCTTCGTATGGGGACTCTCGCGATGTGCATGACGGATCGCAGCGCGAGCATCCTGGTCGGCCGCAGAGGTCACCGTACAGGTATTCAGAACGACAACCTCAGCCCGTTCGGCGCTATCGACCCGTTCCAACCCCAATCCGGTAAGCTGGCGTTCGATGGCGGCCCCATCGGCCTGCGCCGCCCGACATCCGAAGTTCTGAATGTAGTAACCTCTCACGGTGTTATCATAGCCTCGTAATGAGGTGCTCGCACCTCTCACAACCCATGATGCAATCGTTGGCATCTGAGCTACTCTGGAAACTCATGCTCCACCGTACGCTTGAATCGCCCAGACGTCGGCAAATTCCCCTGGAGTTCTCCAAATGAAACGTCGCATTCTGCTGGTCGATGACGAACTCGCGATTCTCCTCACTCTGAAGGCCATACTCGAGATCAATGGTTTTGAAGTAGAGACCGCCGCTTCCGCAAAGGAAGCGAAGGGCAAGTTGTCCGGCGGTGCTTACCAGATGGTAATCACCGACATGCGCATGGAGACAGAAACCGCCGGCTATGACGTGATCCGCGAAGCAAAGAAGCAGGATTACGATCCTGCTGTCGCCATCCTCACAGCCTTTCCACTGTTGGGCAGCGACTGGAAAGAAGAAGGCGCCGATTCCATGCTCGTAAAGCCCATGAACACCAACGATCTGCTTCGGCAGATCGAGGCGCTGCTCATTTCTCACGAAGACAAGCGACAGGAAAAGCAGGGTTCAGCTGCCGCAAAAAAAAAGTCAGCTAGCCGCGTTCGCGAAGACAAAACAGCAGTCGCCCGGCAGTCCTGACCTTTCACTAACTCCCTGTTAGTGACGGGACGAAACTTCATAATTGAGTACTGTTACCAGGCACTCCTGGTCCGCCTCTGCTACTGTTCCCCTTTCTCGGAACCGCTAACTGCAGCCTTGCGTAAACGTCTTTCCAGACAGCAGGAGGAACTTCTCTAATGAGGACATATTTCACTCGCGCATCCGCATTGATCGTCTTAGTACTTGGATTCGCCGGCATAAACCAGGCAAAGGTTGTTTCCGCGTCGGTAGCGGGAATGGCTATGCCCGGAGTTCAGGAACAGGGCAGCGACAACGGTCGTGAGTTCCACTGGAGCGGCAAGCTCGCGCCCGAGCAAGTGGTTGTCATTAAGAACATCAACGGCGACATCGATGCGACCGCCTCAAATACCGACCAGGTGGAAGTCACAGGGGTTAAGAGCGGGCAGAATATCGACCAGGTCAAGATCAATGTCGTAAAACTCAATGACGGTATCGAGATTTGTGCCGTTTATCCGGGATATTTTGGTTCCAGCAATGACTGCGATTCAGGCTCGCACATCAGCGGCAACCATGCCAATGCCAGGGTGGACTTCACCATTCGTATGCCCAAAAACCTGCGATTTACCGGCAAGAACGTGAATGGCGCTGTGAATGCCGAGGGCATTGGCCGCTATGTGGAGGCGACCAGCGTCAATGGCGGTATTCATGTATCGACCGAGAGTTGGGCCTCCGCTACCAGCGTCAATGGCTCCATTTTCGCCAGGCTCGGAAGGACCGACTGGTCCGGAGATCTGCAGTTCCGCACCGTCAACGGCAGCGTTAAACTGGAACTGCCGCCCAATGCCAACACCGACGTGGACTTCAACAGCGTGAACGGACACCTCGAGACCGACTTTCCGCTCACGGTGCAAGGCAATGTGGGACGTCATTCCATCCACGGAACGCTCGGCAGCGGCGGCCGCAGCCTCGAAATACGAAGCGTGAACGGCGGCGGGGAACTTCGCAAAGAAACGCTTTAGTCGTCCGCCGCACAGAAAGCCAGAACGTCAGCTGCTAGGCTGCATCGTCCGCGTAAAACGTGGCTTCTACTACTTTTTGCCTTTGACTCAGAGCAGAAATTCTGGTCTCATGTTCGGGCGAACAAACAGGGAAAATAAGTTGCACAATGCATACGCGTCGAACGCCGTGTGCTCCCCCGTCGTTCCATTAAGCCTGGGAGAAGGATGTTTTCAACCTTCGAGTTGAAAACCCAGGATGTTGGAATTCCGACTTCGGATCCCAGATGTTGGCTTGTAGATCGACCAAGATTGCACGTTGGGTATGTTTAAGTGCTTCGGCGGGACTATTTTGCCCCTGAATGCATTGGGTTGGTGAGGCTTGGATCGCGTCAGGTCGCGATGTACCGTAATGGAACTCACTTCATTCAGGCTGCGTATTTTTACAAGACAGCAAACAATGGCTGCGTAAAATTGAAGATCACTCAGGGCGTAGTAAACAGGCGGGTCTGAAGCAGGAGAGAAGCAATGACGCTTGGCCGTTTTGCCACTAAAAATGCTTTTCGCAATCGCCGTCGCAGTGTAATCACAGCCGTCAGTATTGGGTTTTCGTTGTTGCTGTTGACGCTGCTCATGAGCGTTTATCGCGGATTTTATTTAGATCAAGGACCTCCAGAGTCGGCCCTGCGATTGATTACGCGGCATAAAGTCTCGCTGGTGTTCTTCCTGCCTTCCTACTACAGGGAAAAGATCCGCGCGATTCCCGGAGTGGTCCATGTGAGCCCGTGGAACTGGTTCGGCGGGATTTATAAAGACGAAAAGCCGGAGAACCAGTTTGCCCAGTTTGGAGTTGATCCAAATGAAATCTTCGACATCCTGAAGGAAGACCATCTTCCTCCCGACCAGCTGGAAGCTTTCAAGCACGATCGAGCCGGCGCGGCTGTAAACCGCGAACTTGCGGTGAAACATGGATGGAAAGTCGGCGACAAAGTCATTGTGAAAGGTACGATCTACCCGTTGAACCTCGAACTCACGATTCGAGCCATTTACGACAGCGACAATCCCTTCGACAGCATGATGTTCAGTACCGAGTACATTGAGCAGGCACTGCCGCGAGTGAAAGGCCGTACCGGTACGTTCTATACCCTGGTCGATTCCGCGGACCACATTACGACAGTCTCGAAGAGGATTGACGAGATGTTCTCCAATTCACCGCAGCCGACGAAGACCGAAACCGAGAAAGGGTTCACTCTCAGTTTCGTGGCCCAGCTCGGCAACGTGAAGCTCTTCATCCTGAGCATCTGCGGTGCGGTGGTATTTGCCATTCTGCTGGTGTCAGGGAACACGATGGCAATGACCATCCGCGAGCGTACTCGCGAAGTCGCGGTACTCAAGACGCTGGGATTTACCCGGGGAACGATTCTTTCCCTCTACGTCGGCGAAGCGGTAACGATTTCGCTGTTGGGAGGGTTGCTCGGAGCAACCGGCGCGACGCTTCTGATGATCTTGGCCTCGAACATGCCAAACGGCACGTTCTTCAAGGGATTTAGAGTCAACATGCCGACTTATGTGACTGCGTTGGCAGTTGCCGCGCTGGTTGGTTTGGTGAGCGCGGTCTTTCCTTCGTACAACGCGTCACGGCGCAACATCGTCGATGGCTTGCGGCATATCGGATAGGAGGCGTAATGGCGATACCCATCAGCTACAACGTTCGCAACCTTCGTCTACGACTTGGCGCCACCGCTATGACCGCGTTGGGAATTGCATTGACGGTCTCTGTGGCGGTTTTCATCATGGCCTTGCTCGCCGGATTGAGGAAAGCTTTCGTGAGCAGCGGCGATCCGCTCAATGTG
>JAFAUE010000370.1 GCA_019243475.1 Acidobacteriota bacterium
GCGAAGTGCAGATCTTCGCGGTCGAAGGTCGCGTCGCGGATGCGATAGACCTTGGTGAGATCGAGGCCGGATTCGCGCAGCGCGCGGTAAAGCTCCGCCGCCGCTCCCTCAGCCGGGCCTTGCGCAACCGATCGGGCGGCTGAAGAGAGTACGAGCGCCAGGAGGCACAAGCTCGTCCCCAAAGTTCGGAATCCACGCCGGTAAATTTGTCCCTGACCGGTTACCAAGGTTAGTCCCCCTGCAGGCACCCTGTCCTCAATGCCGAAATCGCATTGCTAGAATCTGCTCTGTGCATTCCCGCATTGCCATTGTTTTGTGCGCGCTCACCTGCGCGGCAGCCGCCGACACCATTCATCTGAGGAATGGACGCACCATCGTGGCGGATGTCGTCAGAGATAAAGGAGAGCGCGTCGAGTATGACATTGGGGAAGACACGTACGCCATTCCCAGGGCGTCGATTGAACGAATCGAAGCCGGAGTAGGCGTGCCTACTTCCTCAGGCGCCGCCGCAGGAGTGAACATCGCAGCGCCGAAAGTCGATTCCGGCAAGATCTCACAACTTCTCTCCGACGGCAAGATGACGCCGGAACTGCTGGCCGAAGTCGAGCGCTCCGGAGACAAGCGCGCCCTGGCGGAAGCGCTCGCCCTGTTCGCCATCCAGGACCAGCAATCGGGGAAGCTTGACGATGCGCGATCGCACATGGAGCGCGTGCTCAGCCTCTTTCCCGAAGACGGAGACTTCGCCGCTACGTACGCGTGGATCCTGCTGAAGCAGGAGCGGGCATCGCTGGCGGAAGGCTACGCGGCGGATGCGGTCCGCAAAAAGCCGGACCTGGCTTTCGCGCATAAAGTCCTGGCCCTCGCCTACTACAAGAACGACAAGATCCAGGAGGCGCTGCTGGAGTTCAACAAAGCCAAAGAGATCAGTCCCAGCGACCAGGAAATTGAGTATTACCTGAAAGCGCTGAGCCGCCAGGCGAAGGCTGAGGCCGATCTCCGCACCGACGCCAGCACGCACTTCAACATGCGCTATGAAGGCGACAAGGCGCCACTCAAGCTGCGCGAGCAGATTCTCGAAGTCCTGGAACAGCACTTCGACGACCTGGTTTCCGGAGTGGGAATCTTGCCGCGGGACCCGATCGTGGTGGTTCTCTACACCAACCAGACTTACTTCGATGTGACGCAGGCGCCGCAGTGGACGGCCGCGCTCAACGACGGAAAGTTGAGGATTCCTATTGAGGGAATCAGCACGGTGACGACAGAGCTCTCGCGCGTGCTGAAGCACGAGCTGGCACACTCCTTCATTCGCCAGGCGACGAATGGGAGATGTCCGGTATGGCTGAACGAAGGCTTCGCCCAGCTGGTGGAACCGCGCTCGGCGGCGGGCTATCGCTCGCAGCTGGCGGCGCTGTTCCAAAGCGGGAACCAGGCGCCGCTCGAGGCGCTGGAGAGCAGCTTTATCGGCTATAACTCGAGGCAGGCGGCGGTGGCGTATGTCGAGTCGCTAGCCTACGTCGAATATATCCGCGACACCTACGGCATGAACCGCGTCAGCGACATCATGCGCAGCCTGAGCGAAGGCGAAAGCCCGGAAGAAGCGCTCAAGTCTTCCATCCACGACGATTACGCGCAGCTCGAAGAAGAGTTCGCGCGACATTTGAGGTAGCTGCTGGCTGCCGGCTTCTGGCTACTTGCTGCTCGCTACTCACTGTTGTCCGTCAATTACAAGGCGTCGATGTTTCTTCCCAAATTCACCAAAACAAATCACGCATAAAGGATTCGTGAAGGGGCACGGCAATCAGCCGTGCCGTGAGGCTGAAAGAATTTTTCAACCACTCTGCCGAAGGCGAGCGCGCAAGCGCAGCGGAGCCTCAAAGGTTCTTTTTGGATGTGCTTCGCTTCGCTGCGCACAAGGCCTGCGGCAGCAGGGAAGTTAGATACACGGACAGCGGACGGCACGACTGGAAGTCGTGCCCTTTCACCAGGCTTTATTGAGGCAATGATTTTCCGACGAGACGACTCGGCAAGGAAATACTCTTAGACTGCATGCTGTTGCCCTGGTCCAAACCTCCGGCTGAGATCACCTGTCCCATTTGCGGCGCCAGGTTGCAGGTGCCTCGCGACAAGAACAATCAGTTTTTATTGAAGCCTCACTGCGATAGTTGTGGATGGAATGTGGCCCGGGCGCGGCGACAGCTCTTACGTCAAATTGGGCAGAATGTCGCGTTTGCAGCCATTTTCGCGCTGTACGCCTGGGCTATTACGGACACGAAGTGGAGCACACCATTCGTTGGCGGATGGGTACTGATGGCCATGGGGTACCCGATCTTCAGCCAACTACGCCGTCTTCCGCGTGACCGACCGGCGCCCCGACTCGAAGCGCTGTCGGGAATTGCCGACTTTCGTGCAGTCACACTCGAGACCACTCGGCCGCGGCTGAATCTTCTCGTCGAAGGAGCGATTGTCGTGGGTTCGGCGGCAGCAATCCTGTTCCTGCCAAGAGAGCTGAATCCAGCGCGGCGTGCATTCCCTAAGGTGCCGCATGAACTGCTATTCGTGATACTTACGACGCTGTTTGCTGCATACCAGCTCACTATTCACGCAGTCTTGTTTGTCCGTCTCATACGTTCAATAAGGTTAGAGAACCACTTGGCGAAACGGGCAATGATGGTGAAAGGCCGCGTAACTGAGAGCAACTCCGGGCTGATCCGGTACGAGTTTCTGGACTACTCAAGTCAATTAATCAAGGGATCGGGACGCGATTACACACTGGGTCTGTATGAAGATATGCCCTTGCCTGTTCTTTACGATCCCGACGATTCCTCGCTGACATGCCCATGGCTGGGTTGCAGTTTCATCGCTCACGTGGTGGAACCGAAAAATAGCCATTAGTTCTGCGCTCGCTACTTAAAGCGGCCGCTCAAAGCCAATGAGTAATATCAGAAGTTGCCCAACTACGATTTTCCAGCGAAAAATAGAATAAGCTGCGTCAACAATAGGTAACTCCGCTGCGGGGTGGGCGCATGTCGAACTGGCTTGCAAGATCGCAAAAGCGACGACGTGAGCTCGCAGCAGGTGCGGATGCGGACCTGGTGCAAACAAATCGGAAACGCTGCCGAGTTGCATTCGGACTGATTGGACTGGCTGTCCTGCTCGGCCTCCTAAGCGATAAGATTCGCGCTCCTCACTGGCTGGAGGATGTCTTCGTGATCGCAGCTGCAGCTTCCGCGGCCGTGGGCATCCTTCTAGCAAAGTGGGCACAAGCAGAACACAACTTTCTAACCAAAGCGGAGCCGGAAGGCCCACCGGAGATTTTCAGAAATAGACCCGACTGATGCCTGAGGATCAGCATTGGGTGTTAAACCGCTGCCCTCAAGGAACACTTCACGCGGCACACTCGTGATACGAGTCAGTACCGTTCCCGGTAGGGAATGGGTGCTCGCTCTTTCTGCAGGAACCCGTTCGATACCGCAAACGGTACCGATTGCAAGTAGTTGGAAACTGGAGGGCGTGAATGTTTCTTCCGACGCTCGGAATCAGAATCATCCGCGAAGACTACGGCAGTTGGCCGGCTATCTTTGCGGCAACTGTTTTCAGAGCTTCGGGCGCAGGCGTGTGGTTGGTGACTTCTTTCAATTGAAAGTCTGACTTTTCTTTGTGGACGATGACGGTGACGTCAACTGCATTTCGGTCCGGAACATTTTCCAGGTAGGCCTCTTTGCCGAGACCATTCAGCACGGTGAGATTTTTTCTGCCGGGTTCGAAGTGGCGTATCAGCTTCAGGTCGTCCCAGGCGGAACTTTCCTCTGCGGCGGATTGATACTGCCTCACGCTCAATGAGACGCTGCTCTCCCATTGCTCTGAGCCTGGCGGCTTCTCTTCATAGGCGCATCCGCTTGGGAGTGTCGGACGAGAGCGCACGCGGGCGCCCAAAATGCGGGTAGCGTCTTCGGCAGTGAGCAACGAACATGCATTCACCGCCACGGGTTGCGGATCCTTGACCGGCTGCGCCTCTGCCGGTTTCTGCGCGTCGCTGCTTGCCTGCGGTTCGCTTTTCTTGCTGCAAGCAATGGCAAGAAAGGCAAACAAAACCAACACAAGTAATGTGGTGGCCCGCTTGAGAGCTTTCAATAAAGACGATTCAGACGCTGCCTGATAGGACATAGAGCCCCTTTGGCCAACGATCATAGTTTATGCGGCCCACAAGCGCGGGCCGCAGCTCCTACCCGATATCCTCGCTCCAGTTCTCCAGGTAAGTGCGCACTGCGACCATGAATTTGTCGGCGTCGGCGCCGTCGATGATGCGGTGATCGTAGCCGAGGGTGAGGCGAATGATGGAGCGAATGGCGATCAGGTCGTTGCCGTCCTTGTCGGTAATGACGACCGGTTCTTTGAAGAGGCCGCCCATACCCAGGATCGCGACCTGCGGCTGCATGATGATAGGCATGCCGAACTGCGGGCCGAAGATTCCCGGATT
>JAFAUE010000401.1 GCA_019243475.1 Acidobacteriota bacterium
TGCTCCAGCGTCTTCACCACCAGTTCGGCTTCCTTGGTGCAGGTAGCGGTGATCTCGCGGAGGTACTTTGCCTGCGGATTGCCCTTCTGCTTGGTTTCGGCAATTGCGACGCCCACGTTTCCGCCGTCTTCAACAATTAAGCCGAGGGCTTCAAGGTGCGCTTCGAGTCCAGCTACACGTACCGCCGAGGGGCCCATATCGACGCCGCGGCGCGACTGACCCAGATCGAGAGGCACGCCGATGACGCGAATCTTGCGCGCCGGGAGTTGCGTTGGCGCGCTATGCGGGCGGGAGATGCTCTTGCTTACTTGTGTGGAATCAGCCATGAAGAATCAGGAAAATATCAAAGAACCTTTCTTCACGGGTACAACCGATGCAACATCCGCGGAAACGGAATCGTTTCCCGCACATGTTCCAGCCCGCAAATCCAGGCAACAGCGCGTTCGATTCCCATTCCGAAACCCGAATGCGGCACGCCGCCGTATTTGCGCAGGTCCAGATACCACTTAAACGCCGATTCGGGCAGACCATGCTCATGAATCCGCTTCAGCAGCAGCTCGTATGAGCCCATACGCTGCGAACCACCGATGATCTCTCCATAGCCCTCGGGCGCCAGCACATCAACGCAGAGGGCCAGTTCGGGACGCTTCGGATCAGGCTCCATATAAAAGGCCTTCACCGCGGCCGGATAGCGATGCACCATCACCGGCCGATCAAACTGCGACGAAATGTAAGTCTCGTCAGGCGAGCCAAAGTCGCCGCCCCACTGGAATTTGTTCTCCAGCTTACCTTCCGCCAAGCCCTTGTTCAGAATCTCGACTGCTTCGTCGTAAGTGATACGCGGAAATGGTGGCTTGATGTTTTCGAGCTTGGAAGTGTCTCTGCCGATCGTCTGCAGATCTGCACGCCGGCGCTCGAGACAGCGCGTCACGATGAAGCTGATGAACTCCTCGGCAAGCTGCATCAGATCGTCGAGAGTTGCGTAGGCAACTTCGGGTTCGACCATCCAGAACTCGGTCAGATGGCGGCGCGTTTTCGACTTCTCAGCGCGAAACGTCGGGCCGAAGGAGTACACCTTGCCCAGAGCCATTGCCGTGGCTTCGATGTAGAGCTGGCCGGACTGCGTGAGAAAAGCCTGTTCGTCGAAGTAGTCCACAGGAAATAGCGTCGTCGTGCCTTCGCACGCGGCAGGTGTAAGAATCGGCGGATCGGTGAGGGTAAATCCGCGATCGTCGAAAAAGTCGCGTGCTGCTTTGATGATTTCGGCGCGCGTGCGCAGGATCGCAGCCTGGCGCGGAGTTCGCACCCAGAGATGGCGGTGTTCCATAAGGAAATCGACGCCATGTTCTTTAAGCGAGATAGGAAACGGGTCGTCCTCAGGAACGCGCTGCACAATTTGCACGTCGCTCACGTCGAGTTCATAACCGCCGGGAGCTCGCTTGTCGGCACGCACCTTACCCGTGACAACTACCGCTGACTCCTGTGTGAGGTGCTTCACACCTTCGAAGGTCTCAGCCGGAACTGCGCTCTTCGGCATTACCCCCTGAATTGTGCCCGTGCCGTCGCGGAAAATCGGGAACAGCAGCTTCCCGCTCTCGCGCAGGTTGTAGAGCCACCCCCGGATGGTGACTTCCTGACCGTCCCGCGTGCCAATTTGGGCAATCGACGTAACCGGGGCGGCGCTTTGAGTTTGCGTCTGTGTGGCTTCCATGAACCTTCTCTTGCGAATCGAGGCGGGTTAATCTCTCACCGCTCGGCCAACTGCTTCTCCGCAGCTTCGAGTGCCTTTTCTAATTTCTCGAAGCTCTCCGCTGCGCCGGCAGGAATCTCCTTGTTCGATTCTCCCGTGATTTCGAGCAGCATCGCCGGGCGGTGTGGCGCCGTGCGCAGCAGCGCCATGGCTTCAGCCCAATCGATGGTTCCCTCGCCGATCCAGAGGTGCTCGTCGCGCTCGCCGTGATTGTCGTGCAGGTGAGTGGAACGAATCCGATGCTGCATCAGCTCAAAGCTCTGGCGAACGCCTTGCCCGAAATGGGCATGGCCGACGTCGAAGCAGAAACCCACGTCGTCAAAATGCGCAGTGGTAACGATCTCCTGCAGACGCTCGGGCGTAGTGACTTCATTCGCAATGTTCTCCACGAGCACGGTCACGCCCAGCGGCTTGGCAAACACGCGGAG
>JAFAUE010000011.1 GCA_019243475.1 Acidobacteriota bacterium
TACTCTGTCTTCTGGAGCTATCTCGTTCTCGATGTGCTGCGAACAACTATCCTGTTTAGCATCGGGAACGACACCGCCCACTACAGGGAGTATTTTTACGTCTTTTGGATCAGTGAAATTCCTGCTTGCTTGCTGGCATTCCTGACAGTCCTCGAACTTTTCCGACATGCATTCAGTCCAAGATTGGGATTAAGCGGCCGCGGGGTTGCTTTATTTCGACTCTCGCTTTGTACTCTCTTCGCAACCGCAGCTGTTGTCGCTCTAATGTCACCCGGTTCGGACGCGAATCGCCTGATTGCGGGAGTCATAATTATTAAGCGCGCAGAGTCGCTGGTGCTCTTTGGTCTTTGGGCAGCACTTTTTGTGTTGGTGTTCGGAATGGGGCTCCCATGGGGCAACTACTCGGTCGGGATTGCTGCCGGATTTGCAGTGAACGGCGCCACAGAGGTTGCAAGCTGGGCTCTGCGTGCCTACTATGGGCGAACATTAAATCACTACTTAGTGTGGAGCTTATTAGTTGGTGGTTTTTGCCAGGCGTTGCTCTGGGCGGCCTTTATACTGCGCGCACAACACGACATCTCGGTGCACTCGGGTGATTTTTCGGCCACTGAGCTCCGCTCCCGTACGGAACGCTTGTCTGAGCAAATAGCTGTTCTCCTGGAACGCAGATGGTAACTTTCAGCGTCATTGCGGGTGTATCAATAATTTTATTGCTTATCCTTTGGATAGCACGGGGCGCGCCTGGATTACTACGACAAGGACATGCGTGCGAAGTGGACACTGCAGCCTTTTACACCTTGCTATCGCGGGAGGATGACGAGTACCTGCGGAGTGGGCTGCAGCCGGCTAACTATCGAAGAGTTCGGCGGGAGCGACTCAGAGCCGCTCAGGAATATCTGATTTGGATCGCCGAGGACTGTTCACGCCTGCTCACCGCGTTGGCGTCCTTACCTGTGGACGTCCAGGCCATGTCCTCGGGAGATCTACGCCGAATGACCGATCGCGCGATCAAGCTTCGTATGCTATGTCTGGGATGCTGGGCAGCCTTGTGGCTGGAATACTTGTTCCCCAGTTTCAAGCTGCGACCGGCGCGTGCTCTCACCTCGTACGAGAATCTGCGTCGTTCTGCAGACGTATATCTTCGCACGCGAGAAGTTCCGATCACTCTCGCATAACACGGTCGAATTCTACTTTTGAGCGGCCCTTTTTCGCGCTGCCCAACGCTTCTTCTGCGCTTCTGAGATGCGCCGCCGGACGTCGGCACTCATGCGACGTCGTGGCCTTCCGAAAGAAGACCCACGAAAGGCGCGAGGATTGCCGTTGCGAGAACCACCATAGCTGCCTGAAAGAAGTTGTCGAGCTTGCTGCAGACGTTCAATTTCGGCATCGAGAAATGCCAGAACTTCTGACTTGTTCATTTTCTTATCCTGAACTCAGGTGAGTGGTGATTAGTACTATAGTACTAATCAAACAAATTAGCACACCCGTGCACTCGGATGTTGCACTGTTTTGTTCGGATTTTGTAAATTTTTCTGCGCTGGGTAAATTTTGTCGCAGTGGAGGAATAGGTTGTCGCCATGCAACCTCTCACTGCTCGTGAACTGCAGATTGCTCGGCTAGTAGCCCGTGGGTACTCGAATCATGAGGTCGGGACAACGCTGCAAATCTCAACACAGACGGTGAAAAATCACTTGCAATCGATCTTTCGCAAGCTCGCGCTGGAAAATCGAGTTGAGCTGACCATCCATGTGACTCAGCGACGCACGCGCACCGGCAGAAAAACGCTTAATCGCAGGACGGCTTGACTCTCAAAGAAATTTATCGTGGTGAAGTAGTTGCGACCGTCAATTCGTCGATCGCCTGCAGCAGGGCGTCGCTGACCTCGCGCAGTTCCGCACCCGTCAAATACGGATGCATGGGTAAGCTGAGAACGCGTTTAGCCGCCTGCTCCGAGACGGGCAGGCTTCCTTCTCCAAAATGGAGATCTCTCAATGCAGGCTGCAGATGAATGGGCGTTGGGTAATGGACTGCCGTGGGAATATTTTGTGCGGCTAGCCTTTGCTGTATGGCCGGACGATTGTCTACTTGCACCGTGTACTGCGCCCATGCTGAAGTGTTATACGGCTCGACGAATGGAACCTGCACGGCTCCGTTGAACGCATCGCTGTAAGTTTTCGCCACGCGACGACGCTGTTCCAGCTCGCGATCAAACACTGACAATTTCGCCAGAAGGATTGCCGCCTGGAGCGTGTCGAGCCGTCCGTTGATGCCCACTCGAACATGATGATAACGGCCTGCCTGGCCGTGATCGCGAATTTCACGCATCTTCGCAGCGAGTGTCTCGTCGTTGGTAAAGCACGCGCCACCATCTCCGTAGCAGCCTAGAGGTTTCGACGGGAAGAAACTCGTGCATCCGATCGTGCTTAAATTGCATGAAAACTTCCCCTTGTATGTGGCGCCGAAGCTCTGCGCAGCATCTTCGATGACGGGTAATCCATGGGCCTGTGCCACAGAATTGATGGCGTCCATGTCGGCACATTGTCCGTAGAGCGCAACAGGCATAATCGCGCGTGTCTTTTCAGTAATCGCCAAATGCAGCAGTTCCGGATTGAGGTTGTAAGTTCTCGGGTCGATGTCCACGAAGACCGGTTTTGCGCCGGTCAGCACAATCATTTCGGCGGTTGCGATAAACGTGAAGGGGGTTGTGATTACTTCGTCGCCAGGCCTAATACCGAGGGCCATGAGCACAATCAAAAGCGCGTCGGTGCCACTGGAACAGCTTATGCAGTGGCGAGCCCTGACGCGGTTCGCCAGCGCAGCTTCGAGCTCAATGACCTGAGGACCCATGATGAATCGCCCGCTTGCTAAGACCTCGGCGATTCTTTTTTGGATCTCGTCTTCAAGCGTCCGATACTGCGCCTTAAGATCAACGAATTCCATTAGCTATTCCCACTTTGGCTCAAGACATCCTGCGCCAGGACCGCTATCCGTTCTCCAAGGGCGTGCGAGGTGGTCCATTTTCCGCCAAATACCGTTAGCACCTGCCCTTGCCGCTCAATGGCATACTCGCGGGTCGCGGCAGAAGGGTTCGAACGCGAGCGGATCAGCGGACGCAGGCCGGAAAAGCGACCCACAATGTCGTCATCAGTGGCTGCGGGCCGGATGTAATGATTGTAAACGCGCAAAAGGTAGCCCTCCTCTTGCTTCGAGCAGGCGATCGGTTCGCTCAGGCTTTGCCGGACTTCAGTAGTACCCAACAGGGTTTGCCCGTGATAGGGGAGGATGAAGCAGAACCGCTCTTCGTCGGGCACTTCCACGAGAAACGCATGTTGCGGCTGCCGAGATAAAACAAGGTGACTCCCACGAACGAGATCGAGTTGGTGTTCGCTGGAGATTCCATTGCGGGAAAGCAGAGATTCGGCCCAGGGACCCGCAATATTTACCAGGAGGTCATACTTTTGGTCGACTCCATTGCTTCGGAGTTCACCGGTCTCCGAAATGGATGTCACTTCACTAGCAGTGCGGATCCTCACACCGGCCTTTACGGCCTCGCTCCCCGCCCACAGTCCCAGGGCTCGATCATCCATCTGGGCATCGAAAAATGTGAAGGCGCCCAATAGTTCTGTGCAGTTTAACTCCGGAAATCTTGTGAGAGCTATGCCCCGATCAAGCCACTCGTACTTTCCCAGATTGGACTTGCCGGCCAGCCAGTCATAAAGCATCAAGCCGCAACGCATCACCCAACCCGGGCGACGTGATGACTTGTAAACCGGGAGCACGAGTTGAAGCTTGTGGACCAGGTGCGGGGCGGAGGAAATCCAAAATAGCCGCTCGCGCAAGGCTTCTCGCACAAGACGGAACTCGCCATGTTCGAGATAGCGGAGGCCGCCATGTATGAGTTTGGTTGAGGCCGAACTCGTGGCGCCCATTAGCTGCTCGCCCCGTTCGAAGAGGTGGACGTCATGCCCGCGCCGCGCCAAGGCCCAAGCCGACATCACACCATTAATCCCACCGCCGATAACGGCTACGCGCATCCCGGTAATCGCATAAGCTGTATCAATCCAATATCCGCTCTACTTGCCTACCGCCTGCACCAATCGCTCGATGGAAGGGACAATCATCAGCAGTAACTCAGCCTGCGGAGTCTTCATAGGCTCAAGCTGCGCGATCTGCTGGTCTGACCATCCGGCAGGCGCGGTCGCGTGCGTGGTCAGCATTTCAAGAGCCTGCAGTCCGATGCTGCCAGCTGCAGAAAGATTTTGCGAAACGCCGGATACTTCAGTCAAAGGCGCGTCCTGAAGAGCCGAAGTGAGTCTTTCATGATTTTGGCGCCAGGAATCCAGAAGATCGTGGATCCGCGCGAGCTCGTCAGCCGATACATTCCCTGCAACAACTCGATCGACTAACTGAGAAAAGTTCCGTGCGGCGATACTTTCCGGGGGCACGGAGTCGGGCAGGCCATTGAGGGGAGTATCAGAAACGTAATTGTGGCTACTGGCGCGCGCGTAACCTTTCGCGGGCTCGACCACTTCTGCCAACGTATGCAATGAAGCAAGGTTCTCAGGTGCGAGCCGTTCTTGCATGGCGCGCAATGCCGAATGATGAGTCAAGCCAAGCGTGTCCAGTCGCTCGCTGACAACCTCGAGCCGACGATACATCGAATCCACATCACGTACATCCGCCGGCGACCACAGTCGTTCCGCCACAGCTGCAGTTCGGGGCCAGAGGCGGGAATCGACATTTTCCGCACTCACCATCTCCGACCACATGCAGGCTTCGCCGCCCAGAACCATTTTCTGCTGTTCTGGCGGCAGATTGGCGGCATTCCCGCTGAGAGGATCGACCCGATAATGCTTTTCTGCCGGCTCCGCGAGGTCGAGATAGTAACCGTGCGAAAGCAATGCACGATGGCCCTGCTCGACGGCTTTGGCCTCACCGTCGGGTCCACGCCAGGACTGAACAACAACGTCTTTTGGCAAATCCGGATGCAGTACTTCATCCCATCCAACCGGCGTCTTCTTGTATTTTTCTATGATCTTCACGACATGCTGATTGAAGTAAGCCTGAAGGTCTTCATTGCTTTTCAGCCCGTGCGACTTCATGTATTTCTGAATTTCTGGATTTGCCTCCCACTGTTTCCCGTTTACCTCGTCTCCGCCCAGATGAAAGAAGTCATCGGGAAAGAGTTCTGCCATCTCACCGATGAACTTGTCCAGGAACTTATAGGTGGATTCTTTCGTCGGATCGATCGCGGGGTCGAAGATTCCCCAGCGCTTTTCAATTTCGTACGGTCCCGCGCCTGACGCCAATTCGGGATAACCAACGAACCAACTCTGGCTGTGACCGGGCATGTCGAATTCCGGCATCACGCGAATGCCGCGATCCCGTGCATACGCAATAATGTCCTTCATCTCATCCTGGGTGTAGTAAAGCCCGTTCGATCCGAGTTCGTGCAGTTTTGGGAATTTCCTGCTCTCGATCCGGAAGCCCTGGTATTCGCTGAGATGAAAGTGCATCACGTTCATCTTCACCGCTTCCATGCCGTCCAGCGTCCTTTTGACTACCTCGATGGGCATCCAATGTCGGCATGGATCCAACAGCAAGCCGCGCCAGGTGAATCGGGGAGCATCTTCAATGCGAACCGACGGCGCAGCGAATCCCTGCGGAGTGGGCTGCACGAGCTGCAATAGAGTTTGCAGTCCATGGATCACACCGAGTGGATTGGGAGCTGAAAGCTTGACGCCAGAATCGGCAACATCCAGCGTGTAGGACTCGTCCTCTCCTAACTTTTGGATTTTTTCGCCGTTGTGCTCGCAACGAATCGCGATCGTGGCTTTGCTTGCATCTGCTGTGCGATAAGTCAGTGGGATGCCTGTAGCGCCAGAGAGATGATTCACGAATCGCTCAGCCGCAGCTGCAAGCCGCGCATCGTCTGCGCCTGTGATCGATATCGTGAAGCCCTGCTGGACCTGCCACAATCCAGTTCCAGCTTGCACCTTCGCCGGAACTGGCATCAATGCCCACGGTGGCCCAGATGAAGGTACGGGCGCAGTACCTATGCTCGGAGTCTGTGCAAATAAAGAGGCGAAGGAAAACACGAAGAGAGCCGGAATCAGTAGTCTCATGAAGTTTGAAAGGATAACAGGAAGACTATCGTAATTCGTCGAGCAAAGCTTCCATCTCAGCGCGGGCGTGTGCATTGCCGGTACGCGCAGCGCAAGCGATGCCCGCTTCGAGCTTATCCCGAGCTTCCTGGGAACGACCTGCCTTCATCAAGGTCTGTGCCACCATTTGGTAGGCAGCAGTGTAATCAGGATTCAACTCCAGCAGCTTACTGAACTCCGCCAGAGCAGTCTCGACCTCTCCCCGATTGGCATACTCCATCGCAAGACCGTAGCGAGCGAAGGAGTCTTGTGGGTTTTGGGTGAGAATCTCCTTCAGCATGGCGAAACGATCCATAGCTACTTGTGAGCCAGGGCTCCAACCATGGATTCGAAGATCTTGAAACCGTCGTTCATTCCCAGAATCGGATCTGCACTGCGGTCTGGGTGAGGCATCATCCCGAGAATATTGCGTCCTTCATTGCAGATGCCGGCGATGTTGTCCAGCGAGCCGTTGGGATTGGCCTCGCGCGTAATCTGTCCTTCCCCAGTGCAGTAGCGGAACACCACGCGACGATCACGCTGCAGGTTTGCCAGCGTCCGTGGATCACAATAGTAGTTTCCTTCCATATGCCCGATTGGAATCTCGAGCACGTCGCCTTCCCGCAAAGTGGAACTAAATGGGCTGTCCGTCGCCTCTACGCGGAGCCTTACGGGCTTGCATACATATTTCAACCCGGCGTTTCGCAGCAAGGCACCCGGAAGTAGCCCCGCCTCACAAAGAATCTGAAATCCATTGCAGATACCGAGCACGAGACCGCCACCGGCAGCAAAGTGGCTCACTTGCTCCATGATGGGAGCAAACTTGGCAATGGCGCCCGTCCGCAAATAATCTCCATACGCGAATCCGCCCGGTACCAGGATTGCGTCGCAATTCTCAAGATCATGACTTTCATGCCAAAGGAAGGTGACCGGCTGTCGCGCCGCAGACTCGATCACATAGTAAGCATCGTGATCGCAATTAGAGCCCGGGAAAACGAGGACGCCGAATTTCATGGATGTTTTCAGTCTAGCATTACGGTTGTTAGCCTCCGTTATCAGCTCTGATAACTGCTTGTAAGCATCTATAGGGACGTGGAGCTTCGCTCGCATTTACGCACGACCGGAACCGCATTGCGCGGCTGGTTCATCGCCACGCTTCAGGACTCCGCTGCGGTTGGAGCTATGTGGCTCATTGGCCTTCTCATTCTTCGCGTACCACTTGCGCCGATATGGGCCGTTATTGGCGGACTCTGCCAGTTCATTCCGAATTTTGGACCGCTAATTGCAGTCATTGGTCCGGCGCTGTCCACGCTTTTCGCCAGCCAGTCGGATGCATTCATGCATCTGCTGTACGTCTTAATGCTTTACGCCATCATCGCGGTGATCGACGGTCTAGTTCTGCAGCCATACCTGATGAAACGCAGCAATAAAGTCCCAATTTGGGCTTCAATCCTTGCGCCCATAATTCTCGGGATCATTATCCCGTTCTGGGGCGTATTGCTTGGCCCTCCGCTGCTTGCCGTGATCTACGCATTCCGCAAAGAGCGGCTGACAAATAGCGGCAGCTAAGCTTTGCACCTTTGGATGGCCGGGCCTAAGTTTTTTCTATTTTCTGAACGCGACGTTTACCAGGAGCTTTTCGCCGGAAACATCCAGAACATTGCAGAACGTACGCTGGCCCTGCCGGGTAAATTCCAGCGTGACTCGGCTTTCGCCGATGCGCAGATTCTTGATATGCAGGAAGTCGAGCCAATTGGGAAGAACAGGATTCACTATGTTGAGCTCCTTGCGCCAAGCGGAAGGTCGTAGCCCCAGAATGGAGGTCAGCAGCAGGAAGAAAGATCCCGAGGCCCAAGCCTGCGGAGAACAGGAGACCGGGTAATGCACCGGTTCGTCGTGCTCGTGGCGCTGCACCCCGCAGAAAAGCTCCGGCAAGCGATAGTCGCGAAAGGTGAGGGCAGCTCGAAAGAGAGAATCGAAAACTTTCTGCACCGGGGCTCGAAATCCGTAAAGAGCCATGCCATGCGCAACCAGCGAATTGTCATGCGGCCACACCGAACCACGGTGATAGCTGAGCGGATTAAATACACGCTCCGACGAGGCGAGCGTGCGCCATCCCCAGCCAGACTCCATGTCATCGCGCATGAACCGCTGCACCACCAGCTTTGCCCGCTCGCGATTAATTGCGCGGGTAAACAGCAGATGTCCGGCGTTGGAGGAGATCACCTGGAGCTGGCGCTTTTTCGCGTCAAGACCCATAGCGTAGAAAGATTCCGACTCCATCCAGAAACTCTCCTCGATCTTCTTCGCAAGCTCAGTCGCGCGTCCGCGCAACCTGTCAGCATATTCGGTTTCGCCAAAATGCCTTAACAGCTGCGCCATGCGGTATTGCGCTTCGTAGCAGTAGCCTTGCACCTCGACCAGCGCAATGGGAGGATCGGCGACACTGCCGTCGCGATGCATGTTCGCATCCCAGGAATCTTTCCAGCCCTGATTTGTCAGGCCTTTGGGCGACCGCTTCTTGTACTCGACAAGTCCATCTCTATCCAAATCACCATAGCTTTCGATCCATTTCAGCGCTGCATGCGC
>JAFAUE010000043.1 GCA_019243475.1 Acidobacteriota bacterium
CGCTCGGAAGAGGAGAACGCGCCGCGCGGAATCCAGTCCTGGATTCACATTGGCAGCGACAATCGCGTAACCGTCTTTACCGGCAAAGCCGAAATGGGACAGAACATCCGCACGTCCCTGGCCCAGCAGGTTGCAGAAGAGCTGAAGGTGCCAATCGATTCAATCGAGATGGTGATGGCGGACACCGATCTGTGTCCGTTCGATATGGGAACATTCGGCAGCCGCACCACGCCGCAAATGGGCACGGAGTTGCGGAACATCGCCGCAGCCGCCCGTGAAATGCTGATTGAGATGGCTGCCAAGCCGCTCGACGCAAAGCAGTCTGAACTGGTTGCCTTCGACGGAACGGTTGTGAGTCCTTCACAGCATCGCTCGGTACGTTACAGCGACCTCCTCAGCGGACAGCAGTTGGTCCGCGTGATTCCCGACGATCCAGAGCTGGAGCCCGCGCAAAAATGGAGCGTCGCCGGGAAGCCAATTCCCAAAGTGGGCGGACGAGACTTCGTCACCGGCAAGCATCAGTACACCTCTGACATCACGCGCCCCGGGATGCTATACGGCAAAGTTTTGCGGCCTACTGCATTTCAAGCGGCACTCTCTTCGGCCGACACGTCGCAGGCCAAGAGCCTGCCGGGAATCACGGTAGTGCAGGACGGCGAGTTCATCGGCGTTACGGCTGCCGACTCGACTTCCGCGCGGCGCGCAGTGGAGCTGATCAAGGCGGAGTGGAAGGCGCCCGAGCAAATTTCAGATCGGGAGCTTTACGACTACATGCGCAAGCAATCTCCAGCGACAGCAGGCGCTCAGCTCGGCGAGCGCAATAACTCGCACGAGCAGGGTTCGATCGAAAACGGACTCGCCTCAGCAGATAAAAAGATTCAAGCCACTTATACCGTCGCATACATTCAGCACGCCCCGCTCGAGCCTCGGGCAGCGGTGGCGGAATGGAGTGGCGACAAGCTGACCGTGTGGACGGGCACGCAGCGTCCATTTGCCGTCCAGGACGACCTCGCGCGAGCGTTTCATCTGCCGCTGACCAGCGTCCGCGTCATCGTTCCCGATACGGGATCAGGCTACGGCGGTAAGCACACCGGGGAGTGCGCCGTGGAAGCTGCGCGCCTGGCGAAAGGCGCGGGAAAGCCGGTGAAACTGCAATGGACTCGCGAGGAAGAGTTCACCTGGGCCTACTTCCGGCCGTCGGGAGTCATCGACGTTCGCGCCGGCGCAGGCAAAGACGGAAAACTTACTGCGTGGGAGTTTCATAACTACAACTCGGGACCGGCGGCGATCGCGACTCAGTACACCGTTCCCAATCAGAGAATCCAATACCACCCGACGCAGTCGCCGCCGCTGCGTCAGGGTTCGTATCGAGGACTCGCGGCGACCGCGAATCATTTTGCGCGCGAGAGCGCGATGGACGAACTGGCGCATGAAGTCGGAATTGATCCACTCGAATTTCGATTGAAGAACCTCGAGGATCCACGGCTGCGCGCAGTATTTCAGGCTGCGGCCGATCGCTTCGGATGGGGAAAGGGATCGGGGGCCGTTGGCATCGCCGGCGGATTCGAGAAGGGCGGCTACGTCGCCACCTGCGCCGAGGTTAAGGTAAATCCCAGCTCGCAGGCGATTGACATTGTGCGCGTCGTCGAAGCCTGGGATTGCGGACCGGTGGTGAATCCAAACGGACTCAAGAACCAGATTGAGGGCGCGATCGCGCAGGGGATCGGCGGCGCGCTATTCGAGACTGTTCATTTCGAGCAGGGGCGGATACTGAATCCCCATTTCTCTGCTTATCGAGTTCCGCGATTCCGCGACGTCCCGCAAATCGACGTGGTGCTCATCGACCGCAAAGATCAAAAACCGTTCGGCGCCGGCGAAACGCCCATTGTGGGACTGGCTCCCGCCGTCGCCAACGCGGTGTTCAAAGCAACCGGCAAACGCATACGCTCAATGCCCTTGAAGCAAGGATAGGGAACAGGGAAGGATAGGTTACAGGGAACAGGGTACAGGGAAAGGCAAACAGCGGTACAACTCAGTCGGCATGGCAAGACAACAAGGGATTTGCTGGCTAAAGCGCGAGTTAGTCGAACGTAATGTTCACCGGAATTTTGTGACGTCTTCCCTGTCACCTGTACCCTGTAACCTGTCACCTACCTATCCCCTGTAACCTATCCTCCCCTCACTTATTAATGTCCTCCTTCGCCTCGAGCCGCTTCACCAGGCCGTTAAATGCGGGCTTGTAGGCGTCCGGAGCACCTGCTTCTGCCAGCTTCATTTGCTTTACTGCCCCGTCGAAGTCTCCCTGAGCACAAGCGAGCCGCGCCTGTTCTGAAATGGTGATCCAGTCGTTCGGATGTTTCTTGATGTTGGCGCGAAAGACTTCCAGCGCCTCCTGCTGTTGTCCTTTGATCTGGAGCTGCCGACCATAGAAGTGGGTTTGCAATGCATTGGCGACTTCAAGAGCTTTCCCGCGATAGCTTTGCGCCTCTTCTTTGTTTCCCATCGCTTCCAGCACCTGGGACTTGGTCATCAGATTGTCAAAACGGGACTCGAGCTGAATCGACCGATCGGCGTACTTCAGCGCGTCGGGGAGATCGCTCTTGCTGGCGAGTAGATAGTTGGCAGCTTCGTCCCAACTTTCCCAGATGTACTGCACTCCCCCGCGCAGCTGCGATTTCAAATCGGCCTGCATGACGTCATTCACTGGAACTGAAACCCGGAATGGGACCGCCACTTTTTCCCAGTGAAGCATTGCCAGGGTGCTATCCGGTTTTACGTCGTCAAAGTCGTAGGTGAGCGCCTCGTGGAAATCTCCAGCTTGCGGCTTCACCGAGACGCGCAGCGCATCTTCATCCTGCTTATAGGAGAAGCTCCCCCAGGAGCTGGAATTCTTCGAGAAGATTACCGTCCACTCGTTCTCCCCGGGAATCATGTGCAAGCCGTAAACGCCCTTCGCCAAGGACTTGCCTTCGATCTGCACCGGATCGGAGAACTCGATGGTCGTGTTCTCGTTGGCGCCGGCGCGCCATACCTGTCCGTAGGGGACGAGCTTTCCGAAGATTTGACGGCCGTTGACCAGTGGCCGGCTGTAGTTGATGGAGATGTCGGTAATGCCGACTCGCTGCTGCACCACGGCGTGCTGGCTGGGGCGCGGCAGATTGAGAATGCTTTGAGCGTACGATGCGGACGCGCATGACAGCAGCGCCGCGATCGCAGAAACTGCGAGCAGCAATCGCTTTTGCATGTGGGCTTAGCCTCGCGCGATTGGACGCAGACAGCGGCAATTCGTAAGCTGCATTAAAACCGCTCGGAAAGCGATTCGTCCCAATCTGGGCACGGTCGCCCGAATCTGCTCAGTAGCTGCCCTTCATTTTTTCTTTTACCGAACGGGCGAGCTTCTCGATCTCCTCGGCTTTCTTTACCACGTCGAGCGAAAGGGTGTGTTCGTTGCTCTTATCGACGTACTCCTTGAGCTGCGTAGCTAGTTCAAGAAGATGATCCGTGTCTTTCTGCAGCGCCACCTGCCGCTGCTTGTTCATCGCCTTTTCTCGCTGGTGCTCCAGCTTTTCTTCGGTTGGGTCCTTCTGGCGCTCCGCGCCAAATTGCGGATCGCGCGGGTTGGGATTCTGTAATTGCGCCGTGAGGGGCGAGAGGAACAACACGAGGAAGGCAAACGTAGGGATGAGAAGATTGCGCACAGAACCCTCAAGATTTGCGAGATTTCTCGATTATAAGATTGCGGCGAGTGAGCAGTCGCGTTGTCGTGACGCCAAAGTCGGCTTGTTATAATCGGCAGTCTTGACCCGCATTTTTACCCTTCTTGCAGCCGTCTGGCTTGCCGACGAGCCTATCTGGCACCGAGTAACTTCCGGCTGGCACGACGATCTGGTGAATTGGCTGCGCACCAAGCTGCCGCCGATTCTCGTGATCCTGATCATCGCGGCAATCCTTGCGCGCCTGCTCGGTCTTATCACGGGCAAACTGCACCAATACAGCACGCGGGACGAACTTCCCAGCCGCATCCGTGCGCAACAGTTGCGAACCTTGGCGGCAGTGATCCACAGCGTCGGAATTTTCGTCATCTATTTTTTCGCGCTGCTGCAGATTCTTACCAAGCTCGACATCGACGTTAAGCCTTTTCTCGCCAGTGCAGGCATCGTCGGATTGGCAATCGGCTTCGGCGCGCAAACGCTCGTGCACGACGTAATCAACGGCTTCTTCATCATCATTGAAAATATCTACGACCTGGGAGACGTAGTAAAGATTGCCGGCGTGCAAGGCACCGTGGAGCAGATGTCGCTGCGCAAAACAGTTTTGCGCGACGATACCGGCGCTCTGCATTCAGTCCCTAACAGCGAAGTAAAGATCATTTCCAATATGACTCGCGACTGGGCACAGGTGGCGCTGCATGTCTCAGTCGATTACAGCGAGAGCTCCGACCAGATCATTCAGCTGCTCAAGCAGGTGGGGCAGGACCTCAAGAACGATCCTGATTTTTCCAACGCCATCGTGTCCGATCCGCAGGTGCCCGGGATCGAGCGCGTGAACGGTTCCGAAGTGGACTACCTGCTGGTGGTAAAAGTTCGGCCGGGCAGGCAGTATGACGTTCGCCGCGAACTGCGTAAACGGATTAAGACATCTTTCGAGCAGAACAAGATCAAAGCTGGCTCGCCGAATCGGATGTACGTAATGGAGGCGCCGCCTCCCGTGGTACAAAGCTGAACGATATGGAATCTGGACTCAAGAACAAAGTCGCTCTGCTCACCGGCGCCAGTGAAGGCATCGCGCGGGCTGCTGCCGAAGCCTTCGCCGCCGAGGGCGTGCGGCTCGCGATTTGTGCGCGCAATGAGTCCAAACTGCGCAAGGCCGAACAGGAGTTGATGGCGCGTCACAAGGTCGAGGTTCTGGCGCGCAGTCTGGATGTTACCGACTTTGCCGGCGTGCAGGCATTTGCGCGCGAAGTTGCGGAGCGCTTTGGCCGCATCGACATCTGTCTGGCAAACTCTGGTGGCCCGCCGGCAAAGAATTTCTTGTCGATCGAGTTGGAAGAATGGCGCAAGAACGTGGACCTGATTTTTCTCAGTGTCGTAAACCTTGCGCGGTCGGTAATTCCTTACATGCAGAAGAGCGGTGGTGGAAGGTTTCTGGCGATTACATCCACTTCCGTCAAAGGTCCCATTCCGGAACTCATCATGTCCAACGCCATACGGCCCGCAGTTGTAGGGCTGCTGAAGAGTCTTTCCATAGACTTTGGCAAAGACAACATCACCTTCAACAACGTTGCTCCGGGATACACGGCAACGGCCCGCTTGAATGAGCTCGCGGGAGTGCGGGCGCTCGCAGCCAACGTAAGCGTCGATAAGATTCAGGAGAAATGGTCAGAAGAAATTCCGCTGCGACGACTAGCGCGCCCGGAGGAAGTGGCGGACGCAATCGTCTGGCTGGCGTCCGACCGCGCGTCGTATGTGACTGGGCAGACAATTCTGGTCGATGGGGGAAGGTATATCGGCGTGGCTTAGTGCTGCCGGTACGAATTTTTTTGAGAACAACGCGTAATCGCGAGAATGCCAAAATCTTAGCCGGAGCGCCGTAGCTCCGAAGGAGCGACATCCTGCACGCCCTGCACATCGACGGAGAACAACTCAGCCTCGCCGACTTGCGGGACGCGGTGTATCACCATCGACCGGTATTGCTCGCGCCCGACGCTCGCGAAAAAACTCTGGCATCGCGCGCCGTGATCGACGAACTTGTCCGCGAAAACCGCGTAGCTTACGCGGTAACGACCGGAGTAGGCAAGCTGAGCGACACCCGCATCCCTCCCGAGCAGATTCGTGAACTGCAGATGAACTTGCTGCGTTCGCACGCGGTGGGAGTCGGTCCGGCGCTGAGTGAATCGGTCGTGCGCGCCATGATCCTTCTTCGCGCCAACTCCCTTGCTAAGGGATTTTCCGGCGTGCGGCCTTTAGTGATCGACACACTTTGCGAAATGCTCAATCGCCGAGTGCATCCGGTAATCCCGTCGCAGGGAAGCGTCGGCGCAAGCGGCGACCTCGCACCCCTGGCTCACCTTGCGCTGGTAGTCGCTGGAGAGGGCGAAGCAACTTTCGACGGCAAGCATTTGTCGGGCGCACAAGCTATGGCGGCTGCGCAAGTGAAACCGGTAGTGCTCGAAGCCAAGGAAGCCATCTCTTTGATTAACGGCACGCAGGCCATGCTTGCGATCGGGGCGCTTTCGTTGCTCGCCGCGGAGACGCTGGTGGACACGGCCGACGTCCTTGGCGCGCTCACTCTCGATGCGCTTCGCGGCACAACCGTGGCCATGGATGAGCGTATTCACCGCGCGCGTCCGCACGCCGGGCAGATTGAGTCTGCCCGCAACTTGCGCCGGCTACTCGAAGGCAGCCAGATTCGTGAATCCCACATCGACTGCAATCGCGTGCAGGATGCATATTCCCTGCGCTGCATTCCGCAGGTACACGGCGCGGTGCGCGACACGCTGGGATACTGTCGAAAGGTGTTTGAAACGGAAATCAATTCGGCGGTGGACAATCCGCTGGTCTTTGCTTCGCCGCAGTCGCAGAGAGAACCCCGGCGGCCTTCGAAAGTGCCTGCAGTGGACGATCGGCGCGGCATGCCGGAGAAGCAAGATCCCGTCTCCGGACAAGTCCTCTCCGGCGGGAACTTTCATGGAGAACCGATTGCCTTCGCTCTGGATTACATGGCAATCGCGCTTACATCTTTGGCCGGCATTTCGGAGCGGCGCATCGAACGCATGGTCAACCCTTCACTCAACGAAGGACTGCCGCCTTTTCTCGCCTCGGAAGCCGGTCTCAACTCCGGCTTCATGATGGCGCAGGTAACCGCAGCCGCGGTGGTGAGCGAAAACAAAGTGCTTGCGCATCCCGCGTCGGTCGATTCCATCACTACAAGCGGAAATAAAGAAGACTACGTTTCAATGGGAATGAGCGCAGCGCTGAAGCTGGAAAGCATCGTGGCCAACACGACGAACGTTCTTGCCATTGAGGCTGCCGCGTCGGCGCAGGCCATTGAATTTCTTGCGCCGTTAAAAACCAGTGCACGCCTGCAGCGCGCGCATGCGGCAATCCGCGCGGTCAGCGCGAAGGTAACGCGAGACCGCGTTCTCGCGCAGGACTTCGCCAAGCTGGCGCGACTCATCGCCGAAGGAAGACTGGCTGCCGCTCTGCATGAGTGACACCTGCGGGAATGGTGTCACCCCTTTCCCTTCTTGTTCCCACCTCCCGGCTATTCAGCTCCCAAAATCGACTCAAACAGGAGCAGGGAGACGACGGTAAACACGATGTCGTAAACCGTGAGCAGCTTGATCCAGTCACGCGGCACTCGCTCTCCGGTAAGGATGTCTGTGGTCGCCATCACCATGCCGAGCAGTGCGGGAAGAGAAATGGGGAAGAGGATCAAGGGCAGCATCAACTCGCGATTGCGCGTACGTATCGACAGCGCGCCGAAGAACGTTCCATTCACAACTAATGCCCACGTTCCCAGAACGGCAACGAGCAGAAGTTGCCATCCCGAGCCCAGCACGTTCAGGTTGTAGAAGACGATGAATACCGGAGTGACGAGGCACTCAACCAGAGCAACAAAGAGGAAGTTGGCCGTCACCTTGCCCAGAAACAATGCGTTGGGGGAGGCCGGGGCAAGCCGCAGCGCGTCGAGCACGCCGTTGCGCAATTCGCGCGCCCAACCCTGATTAAGCGCAACAATGGTTGCAAATAGAAGCGCTACCCAGGCGATCCCGCCGGCAATCCGACGCGACTCCTCCGCCAGTGGATCGAAGGCAAAGGCAAAAACCACGACGACCAGCAGAGCAAAAAACAGCATGGAGTTCGCGGCGTCTTTGGACCGCCACTCCAGGCGGAGATCTTTGCGCAGGTGGAGGACGAACGTGCGGGCAAGGTTCATCCATCGCTCCGCATCGACGCGCTTTCGGACAACGAGTTGCTTCTCGCGACAATGCTGCCGGACCGCAATGTGATCCACTCGTCGGCCACTCCCGCGAGAGCATCCAGCTGATGGGTAATTACGAGCACGGTCGTGCCCTCGTCCCGAAGCCGTCCCAGCAGCAGCGCCATCGCCGAGATGGAATTGGCGTCAACGTTGGAAAACGGTTCGTCGAGCAATAGCAACTCGGGAGAGGCGAGCAAGGCGCGCGCCAATGCCAGCCGCTGCTTCATGCCCTGGGAGTACTCGCTGACCCGGCGGCGAACATCGACGTTGTTCAGCCCCACCAAGTCGCGAGCTTCCTCCGAAGAGAGAATCTTGCGGTCCTGATACAAGCCGCCAAAATACTCAAGATTTTCACGGGCGGTGAGATCGTCGTACAGAAGCGTGGAGTGGGCCATGTATCCCATCCGGCCGCTTACGTCGCGCGGATTGTCCGCTCCAAGCACGCGTACCGAGCCGCGCGTCGGCCGCGAAAGACCGGCGATGATGCGCAGAAGCGTCGTCTTTCCTGCGCCGTTCTCGCCTAACAATGCATACAGACGTCCGCGAATGAGAGTCGCGTTTACATCGTGCAGCGCGGCAAAGCGGTCGAATAGTTTGCTTACAGCCTGGAGTTCAACTGCCGGTTGCGAGTGCGAATTTTGAGTTTGCGGATTGAGGCGAGGCTCGCTCAAGCGTCAGTTGGTATTTTGAGCGGCAGCAGCGGCTTGAGTGTGCTGCGCGGCGCCGCTGGACGCGGTCTGCCCGGCCTTGGCTGCGGGAGCGTACTTGGAGGCGCACTTCGCTTGAATCTGCTGCGCGTGGAAGACGTTGTCGGTTCCGTACGAACCTTCAACCAGCGCCTGGGCCTCGTCCTTGAACGTGTCCGGCGGCGGCTCTACTCCGCGATAGGCTACCTGCAGCTTTAGTCCTTGCTCGTCCAACTGGAAGTCAGCACCTGTACCCTGGCGGCGAATGCTTCCGGGCACTACCTGGCCGGCTACGCGGAGACGTTTCGCGTGGGCCTCTGAGCCCATGCCCTGCAATTCTTTGATTGTGACGTAGTAGCTTTTGCTCTCCTGAATCCCGGTAAAAGCGAGATAGGAGAGAGCGGCCACAATCACGGCAATGGCAAGCCCGAAACGCAGATATCGTCCAGTGGAAGGCACGGCTCAAGCGTAGTTCGGACACTTGGGAAGGTCAAGCCGGAAAAGCCAAATCGGGCTTTCAGGCACCCAATTTTTCCCCGGCCGAAGGACGATATCCACGCAGGAAATCGGCGGCGGACATTGTCCGCTTGCCTTCCGGTTGTACGCTCAGCAGCTCGAGCGAGCTTTCCTGACCACAAACGACGAGGAAGCGATCATCTTGCGCCGCAATCTCGCCCGGCTCCTTTCCCGTTTTTGAACTTTCTGGACGTGCCGCATGGATCGCCAGCTTCTTGCCGCGGAACAGCGTGTAACACCCGGGCCAGGGCTGGAATCCGCGCAGTCGGTTGTAGATCTTCTGCGCAGAAAAGCTAAAGTTTGCCAAACCGTCCTCGCGTTTCAAAATGGGAGCGAGCGATGCGCGCTCGTGATCCTGAGGCTGCGGACGAACATTTCCCGCCGCAAGGCCATTCACGGTTTCCACCATCAAGTCCGCGCCGATCGCTGCGAGGCGCCGGCTATAAGAGATGGCGTTCTCGTCGCTCCCGATCGGCAGTTCGCGCCGCAGCAGAACGTCGCCGGTGTCGAGTCCTTCGTTCAGCAACATGGTGGTGACGCCGCTTACGGTTTCTCCTTCGGCAATGGCCCATTGAATGGGAGCCGCACCGCGGTATTTGGGCAGCAGCGAACCATGCAGGTTGATGTTTCCCAGCCGAGGCAGCGACAGCATCCACGGCGGAACGATCCGGCCATAGCCGACGACGATGATTGCGTCCGGATGCGCGCTCTCCACTCGCCCACGGAAGTCTGGATTGTTCTTGATCTTCTCCGGCTGGTCGATGGCAAGGTCATGCCGCTGCGCCGTCTGCTTGACCGGAGAGGTGGCCAGTTCAAGTCCACGTCCCTGCGGCCGGTCTGGTTGCGTGACCACAAGAAGCAGCTCATGGCCGGCCGCAATCAGCGCTTCCAGAGTTGGCACAGCAAATTGCGGCGTGCCGCAGAAGACGAGCCTCATGGAAGTAAGCTACTAGCTGCTGGCTGCTCGCTGCTAGCCTGGATTTTCATCGGCAAGAAGTTTCGGTTGAACCGCGGGAGTGCATGAGAACCAGCAGCCAGTAGCCAGCAGCGAGCAGCTCTTTACGCTTCCACCCGGGGCATCATGGGAATGGAACGGGCGTTTCCGAATTCGTCCATCACCGCGTCAAGATGCTGGAGCGTCTCTTCCAGGGAGAGCGTGTACATCTCGCGGCCATTGTCGTAGCCGGTCTCGATGGCCGACTTCAGATAGTGGCCCGCGATTTGTATGGCTAGTGGATCCGTGATGGCCTTTCCGGTTTTTTCCTTATAGCGCACCCAGGCGAGGTGAGGAAGCGAGAGCCATACCGGACGTCCGCTGGCCAGAAACTTGATGTCGATAGCGTCGGCGTGGCGGGTGGCAATGGCGACGATCACTGCCTGATACGTGCAGTGAATGGGCTCGCCCGTCCAGCGATCGGTAGCAGTGAAATCGTCGTACATAACAAACAAAAAATATAACACGCGCATTTTGCCGAGACGGGAGCCTTTGCCCCAATGAGTCCGGCTTCTACAATGGACCGTGGCTTCAGCTCCTCAGGCGCAGCGTTCCAGCAAACCGCA
>JAFAUE010000105.1 GCA_019243475.1 Acidobacteriota bacterium
TTTTCTGGGGACACAACATTCTCACCTTCGCTCCTTTTCTGGAAACCACAGCGCTAGTCGACGGCCGCCAGGTTCGCGTGATTGGTACTTACTTTGACAAACGGATCCGTTTCGGCACGGAGGACTTCAACACCGGAGTCAGACGCCTCTATCCTTGGTGGAAGCTCGACTCGGGAACATGGCCCGATGATGACGGCAACGAAGTCCTGATCGGATCTAAGCTCGCGGAACAACTTCCGCGCTCCTGGGAGCAGGGTAATCTTCTGCCTTTCGGACGCATTGCAGGTGTGCTCTCAACCGGCGGGCCGGAGGACTTCTCTTTAGTAGTGCCGTTGCACGTGGCACAGAAGCTGGCGAATGCCCCAAATGCCGTAGGTAAGGTCTATCTGAGCGCACTGACCAAACCTGAAGACGCTTTCGCGCGGCGCGATCCCGACCGCATGAATGCCGCCGACCGCGACCGTTGGTACTGCTCCCCGTACGCGAACTCGATTGCGTTCCAGCTGCGTGAAATCTTTCCTCACTCCAACGCCGAGCAGATTCGGCAGGCGGCACAGAACGAAGGAGTGCTGCTGTCGCACATTTCCGGCACCATGCTGCTGATCGCGCTTGCTTCCCTTATCGCTGCCGCTCTTGCGGTCTCCGCGGCAATGGCAACGACGGTTCTGGAACGCCGCCACGAGGTCGGACTTATGAAGGCCCTCGGCGCGACCCGAGCGGCGATAGCCTCCTTGTTCGTTGCAGAAGCTTCACTGCTGGCTATGGGTGCCGGTGTTGTTGGTTTTATTTTGGGAAGCGTTATTGCACAGCGCATCGCAAATAGTGTGTTCCATTCTGGTATTCAGATCGCTCCAGTGCTCCTGCCTATCGTGCTATTGCTTGCGTTGTTGGTCACGATCATGGGCAGTGCAGCCGCGATTCGGCGAGCCCTGCGTCTCGATCCTGTGCTTGTGCTGCGAGGCGACGCATGAGCTCGCGACGGCGCATGTTCTTCCATCTGCTGAAGCGTGGGCTGTTAGGACGCGGCGACCGGCCCATCATCGCTTTCATTGCTCTAGCAGTGGCTTCAACCATGATTACCGCGATGCTTAGCCTCTACTCCGGGCTGGAGAGCAAATTGAACCGCGACTTCCGACAGTACGGGGCGAACGTCACGATTGCGGCTGCACCCGGACAATCATTGCCCGACTCTTCGGCGGCCAAAGCAGCATCCGTCCTGCCCACAAATTCGATGGTCCTGCCGTTCGCATTTGCGATTGCCCATTCCGGAAATGGCAATCCAGTTGTAATCGCGGGGACTGAGATGTCCACGGCCGAAAAGTTAAATGCGTGGTGGGGAGTTTCGACATGGCCTTCCTCGGAAGGTCAAGCTCTTGTCGGCAGCAAAGCCGAAGCCCGCCTTGCTATCGCAAGCAAAAGATTCGCATTGGAATTTGGCGGTCATAACCTCCAGCTCACGCAGGTTGGCACACTTAGAACCGGCACCGAGGAGGAGAACCGCGTTTATGTCCCGCTCAGTACCTTCGAGAGTTGGAGTGGAGTGAAGCCTTCTTTGCTAGAGATATCGGTTCCGGGTACACGTCAACAGGTGAATGAAGCAATCGCGATCCTTCAGCGAGCATTTCCCGGCATGCCTGTACGTCCTGTTAGACAGCTTCTGGAAACCGAAGGAGCGGTTATCGATCGTATGCGATCGGTCATGCTTGCATGCACGGCCCTCATCGGATTCACTGCACTGCTTTGCGTCTTCTCGACGCTCACATCCTCGATTTTGGAGCGAAGACGCGACTTCGCTGTAATGAAAGCAATTGGCTCATCGCAACGAGCTGTGAATGTTTTGTTTGCCGCGGAGACGCTTACGATTGCTCTAGCCGCGGGTCTGGCAGGGTATGTGCTCGGTTCTGGTCTCGCGGCATGGATATCGGAAGCGAACTTCCACGCCTTGGTGCTGCCGCAAATCGCAGTTCTGCCGGTCGTGATCATGCTGAGCATGCTAATGGCGCTGGTCGCGGCAGCGTTGCCGTTGGCTCGGTTGCAACGAATTCAGCCGGCAGGCATCCTTAAAGGCGAATAATGTCCATCGACATCATCAACGTCAGCAAGATCTATCCCGGCAACGAACGCGGCCAGGCCGGCGAGATTCGCGCGCTTGACGGAGTGTCTCTCTCTGTGCAGAAAGGGGAATGGCTGGCGATCATGGGTCCATCAGGTTCCGGTAAATCGTCCCTGGTGAACCTGATTGGCTGCCTCGACCGGCCGACGTCCGGGGATATTTTTATCGATGGAGAAAATGTCAGAAGCTTACCGGTGGCAGAGCTCAACCGTTTTCGCGCAGAAAAAATCGGCCTGATTTTTCAGCAATTTCATTTGATTCCGTATCTCACTGCGCTGGAAAACGTGATGCTCGCGCAGTATTTCCATTCCATGACCGATGAGCAGGAAGCGCTCGAAGCGCTGGAACGCGTGGGACTCAAGGATCGTGCCGAGCATCTACCGGCGCATCTTTCCGGCGGCGAACAGCAGCGCGTCTGCATCGCGCGCGCCCTCATTAACGATCCCAGCATCATCCTTGCGGACGAGCCTACCGGCAATCTCGATGCCAGGAACGAAGAGATTGTCCTCAGACACCTGCGTGAGCTACATCGTCAGGGCCGAACCATCGTGATGGTGACTCACGATCCCGTGGTCGCCCGATTAGCGGACCGCTCCGTCGAGTTGCACCATGGACAAATTGCCAAGCAGCAGATTTTCACGATGTCCGATGAGCTGCAGTTTGATGAGGTGCTGGAGGAAATCTGGACTCTGCACGAGAACGGCGAATTGGCCGAAGTGGGCCGCATGGAGGTCGATGGTGCTCTCCCCGTATCTATCGCCATCGATCGCATGGAACAACTGGGGCTGGTGCAGAAACGGGAACACGGCGCAGTCGATCACGTCCACAAAAACGTGCTCAATCGCTGCCATGAGGTAATTCATCCAGCTACCCACTCAGAGCATCACGGCGAGTTTATTGTCGATTTCACTCCTGCAGGCTGGCAGCGCGCCGCGGACGTGATTCGGCGGCACCGGCTTGCGGAGCGGCTGTTTACGCAGGCCTTGAAGGTGCAGAATGAAGATGAAATCGAGCAGCAGGCCTGCAAGTTCGAGCACATCCTCTCGCCGGAGGTGACGGATAAAATCTGCTCTTTCCTGGGCCATCCGGAGACCTGCCCGCATGGAAGCCCGATCCCAACCGGATCGTGCTGCGAAAACGCGGGCCGCATTGGCCGACACGAAGTGGCTGGTACTCGGACGAACCGCTAACGCGGGTTGACTGTCCTCACATGTCAATGCGCTGTTCGGCGTGCCGCACGAGGTACCAGCACGGCGGACTTCCCATTTGGGGAAATAATGAGTGCGTACACCTCTGCGGCTGCGGCTCAGCCGAGAGAAATTCAATCCTGCCATTCTTTTGCGGTACGGCATAGAAGCGTCGGACGGTAACCGAATCGAACGCTGAACCTCTGCGCAGCTTAACGCGCACTTGCGCGTAGTCGCCCGCCCACAGCAGCAGCAGAGCGCCAATGAACAGCGCCATTACTGAGAGCACGTACCGCTTCACCATGTCAAACTCGCACTTGCTGCCACCATTATCGGGGGATTCCAAAGGTTGTTGTGGATTCCTTGGCAATCATTCGATATAGAATTCGCCGACATGCGCAAGATTATTCTCGGCTGCGGCATCAGTCTCGATGGCTACATCGCCCGGTTGACCGGCGATGTGGACTTCCTCTTCATGCCCAAAGACTACAGCCAGAAAGAGTTCTTCAGTTCGATCGACGCGTACATTATGGGCCGCAAGACACTCGATGCGGCACGCAAGATGGGTGGCTCATTTGGTGGCTCGAAGGCTCCCGCCTATGTTTTCTCACGTTCACAGCCCGTCGGTAAACGTGAGGGAGTGACGTTCGTAAATCAACCGCCTGCTGACTTTGTCGCGCAATTGCGGGAAAAGGATGGCAAAGACGTCTGGCACATGGGAGGCGGCGAGCTTGCGCGCGCATTCTTCGAGGCTGATCTGATCGACGAGATACGGCTCGGCATCGTGCCAACACTGCTCGGCGAAGGTATCCCGCTCTTCCCTGCCGGCTTTCCACAAAGAGAATTTGAGTTAACAGAATGCAAGCGCTACTCCGGCGGGCTCGCGTCTCTGGAATATCGCAGAATTCGCGGGGCTAAGTCGAAGGCGAATAAGAACGTTTCGCGCCGAGGGCGGAGATGACGCGGTTACGAAGCGGCTCCTCTCACGTCTAAAGAAATACTTGAGGGAACCTCAAGGGAAGCGGCCGGTAAGGCTCTGCGGGTGCTGACGATGCGCGACGGCATTCCAGAACTGACTACCGGCCGCTATTATTTTGTCACCTGAACATCGCAGGAATAACCGCCGTCACTGCCGTGTCTATAATTCGTCAACAAATTCAGGAATCAAGAAATGATCATTCGCGAAGCGCGAGAACGGCCTCTTCCCTGGAGCGAGCGCAAACGCACGGTTCCGGCATGGACCCTTCCCTTCTTTGCCGTTGAGTCCGTTTGGGAGTGGCTTGCCTTTGCGCTCAGCCGCTGGAGCTTTCTCGAAGTGCTCGAGTACATGGGCAGCCTGTCGATTCTCGTTGCCGTGTTCTTTTATTTTCACGATGCCGACAACCGCGTGAAGCAGCGGCATTATCAGGCGTGGCAGGTGATCAACACCGCGCAGGGCAAAGGTGGCAGCGGTGGAAGAATTGAGGCGCTGCAGGAGTTAAACAACGACGGAGTACCGCTGGTCGGCGTCGATGTCTCCGGCGCTTTCCTGCAAGGCGTACACCTGGGCAAAGCGCGCCTTTTGCGATCTGATTTCAGCGCCGCCGACGTCCGCAACAGCGATTTCAAATCCGCCGATCTTCAGGACTCCAACCTTCGCTCCGCAAACTTCCGTCAAGCAGACTTTCGCCTGGCGTCGCTCCTGCGTGCGCAGATCGATGATGCAGATCTTCGTGGCGCGGACTTGAGCGGCGCAGACCTTTCCGGGACGGTCCTCGACAACACCGACCTCTGCTATTCCAGACTCGCTGGAGTTTCCTGGAAGAACATCAGCAGCCTTAAGGGCACAAATTTGTTCGGTGCCCGCGAAGCGCCGCCAGGCTTTATCGAGTGGGCGCTGAAGAACGGAGCGGTGCAGATCAACAGGGAACCATGAACTGTAAGTGAAGTTTCAGCGCTTAAGATCGCTTCTTTTGTCTGCCCTCCGCCTCCGCCAGCCAGCCCCGGCGGAGTTGCTCCTCCGGCACGCTGGATAGATAAGGCTTGATGTCGAGGACTGGCGTGCCGTCGAGCATGTCGATGCCTCGTACCCGCAGGTCTCGACCCTCCCTGCCGAGAAGCTCGACCACAGTGAGAGCAATAGGATTTGGACGTCGAGGAGAGCGCGTCGCGAAAACTCCATGTGGGCGGTTATCGGAAGGCGGTTGCCCCAGCAGCTCGAACCCCTCTGAGCGGTCGAATTCCCACACGATGAATAAGTGGGAAAAACCTTCGATGTCGAGCAAGCCCGGTTCAAATTCGGGAAGGACCCGTATGATGCCTTCCGCTTGATGCTTGGCTCCTAACCCGCGCGGCACGTCGCTGGTTTGACGATATGGACTGCTGACGAATGCTATGGGACGAGGAGTAAACATTGTTCTGATTTGATCTATTAGAGGTGGAAATGAACGCTGATGCAATCGGAATCCGGCTTCACGCCGCCGTGATCGCGCAGCCGGGCAGACAATTCCCTGGTTGCACTCCGCCCCGAGAATCAAGTACAACGGAGCTGCCTTCCGTTTGTCAGGCGCATGAAGAACGACCCCCAGAATCCCTTGTCCGCAACGAAGTGTTCTGTCCTCCTCGCCGACGACGATCCAATTGTGCGCGAGGTGGTACGAGCGAAGCTCTCCGGCAATACCCAATTCGAGATTGTGGGCGAAGCTGAAGACGGCCGCGCTGCTGTGGAACAAGTCGAAAGGCTGCATCCCGACGTGCTGCTGCTTGACCTGATGATGCCGAATCTTCCCGGCATCGAAGCTCTGCAGGAGCTTACGCAAAAGAGCAACCAGAGCCGCACAATTGTTTTCAGTTCCACGGTGGGACCGCAGCAGATCGTGCAGGCGCTCCAGTCTGGAGCGCGCGGTGTGCTAAGCAAAGGGCGCGTTTCCGATTTGGAACGCGCAATCCGCTGTGTGCTCAATGGCAGCTATTGGGTCGAAGATCGCGAGGTGTCTGACATTGCATCCCTCCTCGCAGAACTTTCGAGCGCGATGGGGGCGCCGGCGCAAAACCGTTCCTATGGCCTAACGCCGCGGGAAATTGAGGTCATCGCGCTTGTGACAGAAGGGTGCAGCAACAAGGAAGTCGCCTCTCGCTTGACGATCACCGAGGACACGGTAAAGAGACACCTCACCAACATCTTCGACAAAGTAGGAATGTCCACGCGCCTGGAGCTGGCGCTCTTTGCCATCAAGAACAATCTGCTGCGAAAAAGCGGCGCTTGACTGTGTTACGGCTCGTCGGTGCTGCCGACGAGAGAGTGAGTAATGGCATGCACAGACAGCGCAATTCGGTTCTGAACGCCGACTTTGCGCATGAGCTTTGCCACGTGGGCTTTTACGGTGCGCTCTTCGATTTGCAGTGCCTGTCCGATCTCGCGGTTGGAGCGGCCGGCCACCAATAGCTCCAACACTTCTTTCTCGCGATCGGTGAAGTCAACGCGTCCCGCTGGAAAGATTTTTCCCGGCGAAGACGTAACACGATCGATAAAGATCGACATCACGCGTCGCGGCGCCCACACGGAGCCCTGGTGCACCACGCGAATCGCCTGCACAAACTCCGCGGCGCTGGCCGCCTCATCGACATAGCCCTTCGCTCCCGCTGCCAGAGCCTTGAGGATGGTCTCATCATCGGCGCCAGTGCCGCTGACAATGATCCTCAGATCAGGCCGCGCTGCCTTGAGACTTGCCATTACGTCGAAAATGCTTGGACCGCCGGCGGCGCGGTTGCCGAGCATGGCCATGTCGACGTTCTGCAGACGGGGCAGTTCGTCCAAAGTAGCCGCAGTGAGTTCCAAATCGGGTTCGTTATCGAATAGCGATCGCAGACCGATAAAGCGTAAAGGATCGCTGTCAACCACCACTACGTGGATAGTTGGCTTCTTGGCGGGGGCAGCTTTCATATCTTTGGTCACGGCGGTAGATTATGCCGCTTAGCATACCTTGAATTGCCGTGAACACACCACATGGACAATGCCCTTAAGGACATGTACCAGAGTGGTAATGAGGATTGAAGTCAGCGAGCGTTCTTGGAACTCGCGCTCTCCACAGGCGACGAGGGTGAAACGTCGAATGCGCCAAGCAAATAACCGCGGCTGAAACCTGAGCAATAGTCCAGAGCGTAGGGTTGGTTCGAAGTACTTCGGCAGTATTGCTCAACGTAATCGACCCTCAGGCCGCGGCTGGAAGGAGCGTTCTTCTGCGCAGTGGCATAGCCGCTGGCGAAGCCATCATCAAAATAATTACGGCGGCTTGCAGGAAGCACATCGGGACTCAACCCCGCCGCAATGCTCTGAACGTGACGGTGAATCTGGTATTCTCCACCGCTGATTCCGTCGCCGTAGCCACGCCGGAAGCCGGTCTGAAAACCTTGCTCAAACAGCTTCTTGCTGCCAAAGAAATTCTTGAAATGGCGCGCTCCGTCGCGGTACTCCTTGGGAATCGTCGCACTGCCTTCGCGACCCATCTGGATGTCCAGGTCGGCGAAATGAAAGCCTTCATCGTAGCCATGTCGATAGCCATGGGCAAATGCCGAGTTTCCGTACAGGCCGCCCACCTCATTCGGCTGCAGATGGCGCTCTAGGATGATTGGGGCGTTGTTTGTCGTTCGTCTTGCATTGAGGTCGAGGGAAGTGAACGAAGATGCATTCTGCGCGCAGGCAACGCCTGCAAGTCCGACCATCAATAACGGAGCCCAGAACCAAACGCGCACAGATTCACCTCTGTTCAGTTCGTGAGATGTACGGGGAGCTCTGCCTGGATGTCAGAAATATTACGCCTGGTGCTGCCCGGCTGCTTCAGGGGATTCGAACAATTTCCGGGACAGGGCGACAGCTATCGTGTTTTGCGTAGCCCTCGTCCGATTCGGCAGCGTCTAAACCTCAGACTCACATCCAAATAGCCAAATCACCCCTCGTCTCTAGTTTCCTGGGAACGAATGAATTTGCGACAAATTAGAGGCTGGGCACGAGGACAAGGGGGCCATAGGGTGCGCCCCCCGTTTATTCCTGTGACTTTCCGTGCTTCAACATCGGATTCCAGACGCCGGGCCTATGCTCTTTCACCTTCACGTCGTGCTCCACGGGCTCGAAGCCATCTAGCTCGAGGCGAACGTGATACGTGCCTGGCTGGACTGAGATGGTGGCTGGCGTAGTTTGCTCCGTGTCTTTGCCATCGACGATCACACGGGCGCCTAGCGGGCTGCTGGTTATCACCAGCTGGGGTCCTGCGTTCTGCTGTTGCGCTGCCCATTTTTGCCAGAAAGCGCCTTGACGCTGGCCCGCCTTCCCAAGCTCCTGCAATTTCGAAAGATCCGGCATTCCCACATTCGGAATTGCGATGTTCGGCATAGCAACTGATAGCTGCGGTGAGTACTCGATCTCTTCCCCGCCCTTTACTCGAAAGCTTGCGCTGGCAGGCATAAAACCATTAAGGCGCACGCTCACGGAATGCTGGCCGCGGGGAAGCTGGAGCTGCGCGGGAGTTGTCTTGCCGCTGGAATTGCCATCCACTTCAATCTGCGCTCCAGGAGGCGAGCTGTTCACACTCAGCAGCGCAGTTTGCTTGTTGTCGTTGGCGTTCTCGCGACGATTGAGTGCCGGAACCGCCGGTGAAGTGCTCTCCGATTCCGAGCCAGTATCCGGGGACGCGGCTTCTGGTTTCTCGGGAACCGCAGGCGGAGGAGCCGGACTGGAGACTGCGGTGGAAGTATTCTCCTGCGCTGCAGGCTTCTGATCGTCACTGTCATGTCGCTTGCTGCGCGCGAGAAAGATCACAGACAGCGCAAACGCCACTGCCACCAATCTCTTGCGCCGCGAACGAAGGAATTCGAACCTTGAAGCCGGTTTATCTTCATGGCGCGGCGGAAGCGCTACTGAGGGGATGCCGGCAGCGACAGTCGGCCCGCTCGCGCGCAGCTCTGCAGGGACAGCAATTTCTTGCGTGGCGACATCAAAAGGTCCCGAACGCGGCGGCTGGACGCTCTGATAGTTCTCCAGCGCACGCGTCAATTCAGCTCCCGTCTGATAGCGCTCCTCCGGCGACTTGGCCAATGACTTCTCAATCACAGCGCTTAGGCCCGGATGGATGCTGGAATCCAGTTTGCGCGGGGGAATCGGCGTCTCGTGCACGATCTTGTACATGATCGTGGTGATGCTCTGCCCTTCAAACGGCCGTTCGCCGGTGATCATCTCGTAGAGCATTACGCCGACGCTAAACAGATCGCTGCGTCCGTCGATGGTTTTGCCCAAAACCTGTTCGGGGGACATGTAGTTCGGCGTGCCGACCACCTGACCTGTCATGGTCATCACTTCGCCGGCGCGGGCAATTCCGAAATCGGTAATTTTCACCATGCCATGAGGCCCCAGCATCACATTGGCTGGCTTGATATCGCGATGGATGATTCCCTTGCTATGCGCGAAATCGAGGCCGGCGCAGACGTGCCCGACAATTTCCGTCGCTTTGTCAGTGGAGAGCCGGCGCTGCCTACGCAGAAGTTCGTCCAGATTGGACCCTTCGATGAACTCCATCGCGAGATACAGATTTCCCGAGTCCTCGCCCGCGTCATAAACAGTTACCAAATTGGGATGGTTCAGACCTCCGGCCGCGCGTGCCTCGTTCTTAAATCGCCGCGCAGCTTCGTCCGCCGTGGTGCCGATACCGTCGAAGCGAATGCACTTCAGCGCGACTCGTCTGCCTATGGTTGGGTCTGTCGCCTCATACACGACACCCATGGCGCCGTGACCCAGTTCGCGCACGATTTCGTATCGTCCCAGCTTCTCGGGAGGCATATAGCTTCAACTCGTTAGATTAAACCGTTCTGCGGCGAATGGAAGCGAGCCGGCATCGGAGAAACAACCCGGCGCTTCTCGGGGAGGGCCATTTGAAGCTGAAATAGAGGGTCTGGTCCGTCAGGGAAGGATCGCGACTTCTACCGGATGCAGCTCCCACAGAGTGGCCACCTTGTCGCTGCCGCGCGCGAACCATATCGGATGGGCCTGGTCGCGGAACGCTGTGCCAGTCACCTGTACCGGAATGGGCGGCTGCAATTCCTGGTTCAAGTCGGTCAATGTAATCCCGCGCCGCTGTAGCTCGGCGAACAGCTTGCTTCGGCTTTCGCAGTACTCCGGTCTGCCCGGCGTTTCGATAATCATCCGCGGCGAGTTCTTGTCCGCCTGCTCTGAGATCTCGACATGCAGATCGCAGTCGCTCACCCGGATGAACGCAGTCTGCATGTAGGCCTTCCCGATTCGGAACAACTGCAGTTCCCTGCCCGAACGTGGCGTTCTCGGTCCCGGTTCTGCACCCTGCGGCCAGGCGAGAATGCCGGAAACGGTTATTTCCTGGGCCGGCCCCGGAGGCAAAGGCCCATTCTTGTACTCGATCCGCCAGTCATCCTTGGTTATATGAGTGGGTTTGCAATCGCACAGTAATGTCGTGCTGATAGGTTTGCCTCTGCGGCTTCCAGGCCGCGCCGGGTCGTTGCAAGCAACAAGAGCGAGAGTGCAGCAAAGCAGCAGGTGGACACGATGTCGAGGCAGGCGCATGGAAAGAGCGCAGTGTAACACCAGGAGCTTGTCAGCCTCGGACAGCATTCCTGCAGGCTCGATAAACTGACCACTGCGTGCCAATGGCGCGCACGCGTCGAGGAGTCTGGATATCCCCGGCGCGTGCAACGCAAGGCGTTCGTTGCCCGCTTATTCGTACCTTAATGCCACCATTGGATCTACCCTCGATGCGCGAAACGCCGGCACGTAGCATGACGCCAGCGTCACTGCTAAGAGCGTGAGCGGCACAATGACGTACGTCGCCGAATTTGGCGTTCCGAGGCCAACCAATCCGGCAGTCAATAGTTTCGCAACCGCAATGCTGATTAATCCCCCGACCACTATGCCTGCTATAGCGAGCGTGAGCCCCTGGCGCAACACCATCTTCAGCACATCCATGCGGGAGGCGCCGATGGCCATGCGCACGCCGATTTCGCGGGTCCGCTGCGCAACCGAATACGCCACCAGGCCATAGAGCCCGATCAGCGCTAACGTCAATCCGGCGGCGCCCATGGAGGCGATCATCTGCATGATCATGCGCGTAATCGAAATCGCTCGAAGCTGATAAAAATTCTCCATCGTGCGGACGTTGAAGATTGGCTGATTGGCATCGAGCGTACGCACAACTTCCCGCAACGGCCCGATGGCACCGGACGCATCTCCGGAGGTCTCGGCGAAGAGCACCATGCTTTTCCGCGGATTCTGGGCAAACGGAAAGTAAACGAATGCCGTCGGAGACTCCGCGACATAAAGGTACTTTCCTGTTTTGGCAAGGCCTACCACCTGCATCCACTGGTCTTTCTTGTCTTCCATGCGCAGGCGTTTCCCGATTGGGTCCTGATTCGGCCAATATTTTTTAGCGAACTGCTCATTCACGATCGCCACCAGCGGCGCGCCCTCTTTGTCGTTCGCGGTGAAGGCCCGCCCGCGCAGCAGCGGCACCTGCATCACGTCAAAGTAGTTCTCATCGACGGTGCTGGTGAACAGCGAAACGCTCTGCTGTCCTTTGGGAAATTCGTAGCCCTCCGGCACCAGATTCTGCGTGTCCTGGGCCGGCGCCATGGGAATTACCGAACTCAGGCTCACTGCGCGGATATCCGCAATTCCTCGCGCACGCTCCACGAGGTCGCGATAGAAATCGTGAGCCTTCGCGTCGGAATACCGGACCAGCGACGTATCGAACTGCATCATGACCAGGTGATCGGTCCGGAATCCTGGATTCAGAACCAGCGTCTTGCGAAAGCCGTCGATGAGCATTCCGGTTGCAATCAAGAGCACCATCGACATGGCCACTTGTGCGATCACCAGCAGGTTCCTGCCCGTAAGGCGGTGTTTGATGGTGAAACCGGTTTCTGCATTCTTGAGCGCAGGTACCAAATCGGGTTTTGAAGCGCGCAACGCCGGTGTCAAGCCAAAGACGATGGCGCTCA